>NZ_CALPCU010000036.1:0-15201 GCF_943193085.1 Vermiculatibacterium agrestimuris
CCCCCCCCCCCCCCCCCCCCCCCCCCCCCCCCCCCCCCCCCCCCCCCCCCCCCCCCCCCCCCCCCTTCCGGCTGCCGATTCAGATGACTTTGGCCAGTACCAGACCCAGGAACACGGCGGTGACCGCCAGGAAGAGGGCCACCAGGCTGACGGCCAGAGTGTTGGTCTTGGCGCCCGCGGCGCTCTGAGACTGGGGGGCGAGACCGGCCTTGCGCAGAGCGACGACCACCGGCTTGTAGAGGAGCATGGTGAGAGAGCCGTTCATCAGGCCCTTGGTCAGGTTGAAGGGGAGGAACACGGGCAGGAGCATATCGGCGATGGCCGCCCGGGGCATGCCCTGATAGATGGGGGTGACCAGGTAATTCCACAGCATCATGGTGCCCGCCATGAGCACGCCGCCGATGACCAGGCCCAGGATGGCCCACTTGAAGGTGCGGTTACGCTTATAGAGGTAGGCGGCAGGGCAGAGGAAGGAGCAGGTGGAGATCACATTCATCAAAAGCCCCCAGGGCCCGGTGGTGGAGACGGTGACCATCTCGATGAGGGATACCACCAGGGATACGCACAGCACGTTGAGCGGCCCGAAAAGGAAGCCGCCGATGGCAATGACCACATCCTTCAGGTCGAACTTCAAAAATCCGGCCACAGCCATGGTAGCGAAGATGGTCTTGGAAAAATACATGACCACATAGGCCACGGCGCAGAGCATGCCGGTGCAGGCGATGGTTCGGGTGTCGATCCTGGATCGGGGGGTGGGCTGGGAGGACGTGGTGAACGCAGACATAATAAAACACTCCTTTTTTGTTCGGTAACACCCAAAAGACGATGCCTTCCGGGTGCAAAACAAAAAGGAGCGCGCGCTTGCTTCGCACATCTTCTTCCATCCAGACTTCATACCAAGAGGTATGTCACTGTCGGTCCCGGAGTTTCGCCGGGTCAGTGGTCGTTGTCGACCAGTCGCGGACTTTACCGCCGATCGGGATTTTCACCCTGCCCTGAAGACATATTCATTCAGTTGTTCCACACACTATTATAGTCCTTCCTCCGGAAAATGCAATAGGAATTTTGAAAAAGAGGAATTCGAACAAATATTCGAGATCCCTCTTGACGGAGGGAAGGTAATCAGCTAAAATGGGAGCAGAAGAGAACAGGAAAGGGGCGGGGACGTGAAACGGGAAGAGACATGCTGCTTCAGCGGCCACCGGCCCAGCAAGCTGCCCTGGGGGGAAAACGAGGATGATCCGCGCTGCCTGGCGCTGAAGGAGCGCATCCGCTTGGCGGTGGAGGGGGCCTACGACCGGGGCTTTCGCCACTTTATCTGCGGTATGGCCCAGGGGACGGATCTCTATTTCTGTGAGGCAGCCCAGACCCTCCGGGACGAGCGGCCCGGTGTCACGGTAGAGGCCGCCATCCCCTGTGAGGAGCAGGCGGCCAAGTGGCCGGAACGGGACAGAGAGCGGTATTTCCGCCTAGTGGAGCTGTGCGACTATGAAACAGTGGTACAGCGCCACTATGACCGGGGCTGTATGCTCCGGCGCAACCGGTATATGGTGGATCACGCGGCCCTTCTCATCGCCGTCTATGACGGGAACCTGGGCGGGACGATGTACACCCTCTCCTACGCCATGAAGCGGGGAGTGGCGGTGGAGATCATTGATGTCGAAACCTGAAAGGGCGGCGTAAGCCGCCCTTTTTATTGTGGCCTGTCACGCGGCGCAAGGGGATGGACGCTCGGGTGCTTTCCCGGCTGACCTCCGGGCCGCCCCGCTCCAGTCCAAGCTCCCTCGCATCCCGTTGCTCTGCACTTCTTTTTTGCAAATGCAAAAATAGTCCTTGACATTTTACTTCTGCAAATGTAGAATAGCTTCAAGATAAAGTTCTGCAAATGCAAAAGGAGAGAAGTTCTATGGGGGAGCACAAAAATCTGCCCGAGTCTGAACTGGACATTATGTTGGCGGTGTGGCGCAGCCGGGAGGCGGCCACCGCCCCCGCCATTTTGGCGGCGCTGGAGCGGCCCCTCACCGCCAGCGCCCTGCATAGCTACCTCAAGCGGCTGGAGGAGAAAGGGTTTCTTCGCTGTGAGAAGGCCGGGCGGGTGAACCGGTATATCCCCCTTATCTCCGAGGAGGAGTACCGCCGCCAGGCAGGGGGAGCGGTGCTGGAGAAGCTGTATGAGGGTTCGCTGAAGACCTTTGCCGCCGCCCTCTGGGACGGGGGACGGCTCAGCCAGAGCGAGGTGGCGGAGCTGCGGGAGTATCTGGATGCGCTGGAAGGAGGACGGGAGTAATGGAGAATTTGTTTCTGCGTGTGCTCACCGTCTCTCTGGCGGTGTCCGTCCTGCTGGCGCCCCTTCTGTTGTGCCGGGGACGCCTGGAGAAGCGCTACGCCCCTCAAACCCGGCAGTGGCTCTGGCTGGTGATGGCCCTGGTGCTGTTGCTGGCCCCCTGGCTGCCCAAGTTTGCGGCCCCAGTGGTGGTGGAGGCCCCGGCCTACACCGTGAGCCTCCCGGCCCGCCCGGCCGCCGGGCTCCAGAGCCCGGTCAACGCCCCGGCGCAGAGCGGCGCCAAGAGCCCGCAGGAAGCCACCGCCGGAGGCCAGGTCCCCGTTGGGGCGGGGCAGGGTCAGGGGATCGCTCCGGCCCAGCCTGGGGCACAGGCTCAACCCGCCGGCCCGTCCCAGCCCCAGACAGAGGTGGCCCAGGCCGCCGGACTTTCCCTCGTCCTGCTGGCCGCCGGGGTGTGGCTCGGGGGGATGGCCGCCGTCCTGCTGTGGCAGGGGGCGCGCTATGGGCTCCTCCGCCGCCGGCTTCTCCGGCAGGCCCGGCTGGTGTCCGGGCTGGAGCGCTATGCCCGGGAGCTGGGGCTGGAGGGAAGGGTGGCCTTCTATGAATGTGAGGGTATCTCCGGGCCTATGACCTTAGGGGTTTTTCGTCCTCTGGTGCTGCTGCCGCCCCAGGGGCTGGCCCCGGCGGCGCTGCGCCATGAGCTTTACCACATCAAGCGCCGGGACGTGGGGTATAAGACCCTGCTCCTGCTCGCCTGCGCCCTCCACTGGTTCAACCTCCTGGTGTGGCGTATGGCCCGCGCGGCCGACCGGGACGTGGAGGCCTGCTGTGACGCCGCCGTGGTGGCGGGGCAGGATGCGGACTATCGGCGCTCTTACGGCGAGCTGCTCCTCTCCGCCGCGGGGACGGGGCGGGAGCTGCCCTTTACCACCAGCTTCGGCGGCGGGATGGAGCAGATGAAGAGCCGGCTGACCCAGCTCTTCCGTCCCGGCAAGCGCAGCCGTGCCCTGGTGTGCGTCCTGCTGGCGGCGGCGGTGCTGCTCTCCGGCCTGGTGGCCTGCCGGGAGGCGCCGGAGGCGGAGAGCGGTCTGGCCGACGGGACTTACTGCGCCCTGTTCAGCGAGGTCACCTGGCCCCTGGGAGAGCCCGACGCCGAGGGGGAGGACTATGAGCATATCAAGGCTATCCTTTACCGCTATGACGAGACGGGCCCCAGCGGCCCCGCCCTGGGGGAGCATACCCTGCCCCTGTCCGACAGTCTGATGCTGCGCCAATCCTGGTGGGGGGAGGATCAAAGCGCCGGGGAGCGGGGGACACAGGCGTGGCAGCAGGCGGTGGCCGACCTTCTGGACTGGCCCATGCGCCGAAACGCCATCTCTCTGGGTACCGACTATCTGGTGGTAGAGGTGGAGAACGGGCAGATTGTTCGCCTTTCCTGGGCCATGGTGAGCCAAGAGGATGAGGAGGGGGCAGGTTCCGAGACGGTTCAGGCCCTCACGGAGAACACCATGCCCCACCTGGATTTCTATGACCCGGAGACCCAGTTCCTGGTCTACCACACCCAGACCAGCCTCTATTTCAACTACGGCGGCAGCCACACCCAGGAGACCTTCCGCTGTGACCAGACCTGGGGCAGGCGGGTGCTGGACAGGGTGGATGTGCGCTTTTTTGACGGGGCGGTACTCTTCTCCGACTGCGCTGTCGAGGGGGGACAAGAAGGACGGTATTACTGCTATAATGTGGAGGAGCGTACCGTAGAGGAGTTGGACGGGCCCTTCGACCCGGAGCCGGAGCTGCTGGCCCCCGCCGACCCCGCCCGGATCTTTGACCAGGGCATGTACCAGCCCACCCACACCTATTCCCTGTGGAGCAACGCCCTCCGCTGCGCCGACGGCACTCTGGCCGCTTTGGCGGTGAACGGCATCCTGGAGGGCGGCGGCACCTTGGACGCTCTGGAGATCGTCCGCATGGGGGAGAGCTGGTGGGAGGAGAACCGCCTGCTCACCCCGGAGAAGCTGCCCGCCCACGCCGACTATGTCTCCCCCGACTGGGGCTTTATCCTCCATCTGCCCCGGAGCTTTGAGGGGCAATATCTGATCCAGCGGGATTATAATGCCAGCGGCCTGCCCTGCTGGAGCTTTTATCACAGGGACAGTTACGCCGGGCCCAGCGGCAGCGGTTTCCTCTTCACCCTCTTTGCCCAGGACGCCGAGACTTTCCGGGCCAACGGCTACGAGGGCGATACCGTCCTGAAGGAGCAAAACGGTATTGTCTACACCATGACCACCCTTCCCTATCGGGAGGATTGGTTTAGCGGAGACTATCTGGAGCTGCTGGAGGCGGCGGAGAGCATTACCGGGGAGGATCTGGATCTGTCCGGTGTCACCCGCTCCACCGGCTATCTCTGGCCGGTGCCTGGGACGGGCCAGGGCCAGGACGTGGTACTGCGGATGTTCGGCCAGGACGGCCTTGACGGGGTCAGCCTGCTGTTCCCTTATGGCGGCTGGGCCCAGAGTGTGGCCGCCGGCACCGTGAGCGCCGTCCGGAAGGATCCGGGCAGCGGCTTTTATACGGTGTCTGTGGATCACGGCAGCGGGATCGTAACCAGCTACGGACATCTGAGCAATGTATGGGTCGCCGAGGGGGAGCAGACCCTTCGGGGAGGCGGCCTGGGCCCGGTGGGGGAGAGCGGGGGCCAGTACTCTCTGGCCTTTGCCTGGAACGACAACGGCCAGTACATCAACCCCATCAACGACGTGGAGTGGCGGCAGTGGGATTTCTCCGGATTGGATCCCGTGGGGCTGCTTTATGTCGGGGATCAGCACATTCCCGCCGCCTTGCGCACCGTCCTCCTGGGGGAGGCCACCTTCTACAATGTGGAGACGGGGGAGTACTGCTACGCCGACGCCCTGCCCTTCAGCGACGATGTGCCTGTGAAGGTATCCCGCTTTGCGGAAGTGGATATGGACAACGACGCCATCCCGGAGGTAGTGCTGTGGCTGGAGCGGGGCGGCAATGAGTCGGTCATGGGCAGCATTATCCTTCACTACCAAAATGGCTGGGTCTACGGCTATCCCATGGGCTACCGCTCCCTGGAACTGGAGACCCTGAAGGTTGACGGCACCTACAGCTGGTCGGGAGGCGCCTTTCACTGGGGCTGGGGCCGGATGGACTTTGCCGCCGGCAAGACCCGGGACATCTCCTGGTGCGAGGGCAGCAGTGGAGAAGATGAGCTCTATTATGTGGAGCAGCTGCCTGCCGCCGCCGCCGAGTTCGAGGCTGCCAGTGCTGCCCAGGACGCCAAGGGGGATGCGGCCTGGCTGGAGCTGACGCAGGAGAATATCGCCCTGGTATACTGAGGGGTACAAAAGGTAAAAACAGCCTGGAGCCATACGGCTCCAGGCTGTTTTTTATGGATGCGGCGGCAAAGCGGGGGGCCTTACTCCGCGTTCACCGTCAGGCTCTCGCCGTTGGCGGCCACGGTAAGCTTGGAGATGGGCTCCATGTAGCTGTCGATGATCTTGGTGGCGATGGGATCCTCCAAGTCCTTCTGGATCTGGCGGCGGAGATTGCGGGCGCCGTAGGTCTGGGAGTAGGACTTGCGCACCAGGTAGTCCAGCAGGTCGTCGTTGTAGGTGAGGGTGATGCCCTTGTCCTGGAGGTTCTGACTCAGCTCGCCCAGCATGATCTTGGCGATGTCTTTGAAGTTGTCCTCGGAGAGCTTGTTGAAGTAGACGATCTCGTCCACCCGGTTGATGAACTCGGGGCGAAGGAAGCCCTCCAGGGCCTTCATGGCCTTGGCCTTGCCCTGCTCGGTCTCGCTGCGGCCGAAGCCCACTGAGCCGGTGGAGCCGGTGGTGGAGCCGGCGTTGGAGGTCATGACGATAACCGTGTTCTCAAAGTTTACATTGCGGCCCTGGGCGTCGGTGATGTGGCCGTCGTCCAGAATTTGCAGGAGAATATTCAGCACGTCGGGATGGGCCTTCTCGATCTCGTCAAAGAGGATGACACAGTAGGGCTTGCGCCGCACCTTCTCGGTGAGCTGCCCCGCCTCGTCATAGCCCACGTAGCCCGGGGGAGAGCCGATGATCCGGGAGACGGAGAACTTCTCCATGAACTCCGACATATCCAGCCGGATGAGGGACTCAGGGGAGTTGAACATATCCTGGGCCAGCCGCTTGACAAGCTCGGTCTTGCCCACGCCGGTGGAGCCCACAAAGATGAAGGAGACGGGCTTGCGCTTGGAGGCGATGCCCACCCTTCCCCGGCGGACGGCGGCGGAGACCTCATCCACCGCCTGATCCTGGCCGATGATGTGTTCCCTGAGCCGATCCTGGAGGTGGGCCAGCCGCTCGTACTCCTGCTCCTGGATCTGGGAGGCGGGGATCTTGGTCCACAGCTCGATGACCCTGGCCAAGTGCTCCATGGTCAGGGGCGGGGCGGACATGGCCTCCAGCTTGGAAAGCTCCGCCTGGAGCCGCATCTCCCGGCTCTTGATCTGGGCCAGCTGCTCAAAGTCCTGCTCGGCCTGCTCGCCGGACAGGAGCTTGACCCGCTCCTCAGTGAGGCGCTCCAGCTCGGCGTTGAGGCCGGCCTGCTCCCGCTCATTGTCCTTCAGACCGGGGGCCTGGGCGGGATCGATGGACAGCGCGGCGTGCTCCCCGGCCAGGGAGGAGAGCTTCCGGCGGATCTCACCCTGGCGGGCCTCGTTGGCCTTCAGGTCGTTCTGCTTTTTCAGATCCCGATTGTTGTTGGCGTTCATCAGAGTCTCCCGTTGGGCAGAGAGCTCCGCCAGCTCCTTTTTGAGCTGAGCCTCCCGGGCCAGGGCTTTGTTGTGCAGGTTCACATCGGAGCAGGCCTCGTCGATGAGGTCAATGGCCTTGTCGGGGAGATAGCGGTCTGTGATGTAACGCTCCGACATGGTGACAGCGGAGCGGCAGATGGCGGGGGAGATGGAGACGAAGTGGTACTTTTCATAATAGGGGGCGATGCCCTGGAGGATCTTCACCGCATCCTCAATAGAGGGCTCCTCCACCATGACGGGCTGGAACCGCCGCTCCAGGGCGGAGTCCTTTTCGATGTACTTGCGGTACTCGGTGAGGGTGGTGGCGCCGATGACCTGGATCTCGCCCCGGCTCAGGGCGGGCTTGAGGATGTTGGCGGCGTTCATGCTGCCCTCGGCGTCTCCCGCGCCCACGATGTTGTGTACCTCGTCAATGACCAGAATGATGTTGCCCAGCTTCTTGACCTCGTCGATAAGGCCCTTCATCCGGGACTCGAACTGGCCCCGGAACTGGGTGCCCGCCACCAGGGCGGTGAGATCCAGCAGGTAGACCTCCTTGTCCTGGAGCTTGTAGGGTACGTCCCCGTTGTGGATGCGCAGGGCCAGGCCCTCGGCAATGGCGGTCTTGCCCACGCCGGGCTCGCCGATGAGGCAGGGGTTGTTCTTCTGGCGGCGGTTGAGGATCTGGATGGTGCGGGCGATCTCCTCGTCCCGGCCGACGATATTGTCCAGCTTGCCCTCGGCGGCCTTGTTGGTCAGGGAGATACAGTAGTTCTCCAAAAACTTCCGCTTGGTGTCCTTGCCCTTGGCGGACTTATCCTCCTTGCCGGCCTTGGGCGCGTCGCTGCCCTTTTCCGGGGCGGGGGAGGCGGGATCGGGCGGCGTGGTTCCGGAGGCGGCGGCCCCGCCGCCGAAGAGCTTGTTGAGGAAGGGGAAGGTGGCGGTCTTGCCCTCGTCTTCCTCGTCGCTCTCGCTCTCCTCCTCGCTTCGCTCCATTCCCTCCATACCCTCGGCGCCGCCGAAGGCGGAGAGCATCTCGCTGGTGAGGCTTTCCACGTCGTCATCGCTGAGGCCCATCTTCTGGATCATATCGTCCACGGGCTTGATCCCCATCTCCCGGGCGCAGTTGAGACAGAGACCTTCGGTCTTGTTTTCCCCGTTTTCGATGCGCTGGACAAAGACGACGGCCACGTTTTTATGACATTTTGCGCACAGTGTAGGCTGCATTGTTCGGTCAACTCCTTTTGGCCGGAGGTTTTTCTTCCGGTGGGACAAGGGGACGGGCCCCTTGAGCAAGTTATTCTACTTCGAAATTATGAACTGGATATGAAGAAGACAGGATTTTTCCCTGCCAATCAAGGTGTTTCTTTCACCAAATGGAAACATTGCACGGCATAGCGTAAAAGCGCGCCCACCGCCAGCGCCAGCGCCAGGGTGATGAGCCCCGTAGCCCAGGGTCTGGAAATGGGGAAGAGCACCAGAATGCCCAGGACGACGAAAAAGACCCCGGTGGAGGTCTTCCCCAGCCAGTTGGAGGGGGGCATATCCTTGATCTGCCGGTAGAGGTAGAGCCCTCCCAAACCCATAGCGGCCTCCTTGCAGAAGAAGACCACGACGGCCCAGATGGGCAAGATCCCGTCCGCAGTGACGCAGGTGATGACTGTTAAGGTCATAAGCTTGTCAGCCAGGGGATCTAAGATGCGGCCCAGCTTAGTCACCAGATCGAAGCGGCGGGCGATATATCCGTCGGCAATGTCGGTGACAAAGGCGGCGGCGTAGACGAGTGCTGCCCAGAGGTGGGCGTTGGGCTGGGGCAGAAAATAGGCCCAGGCGAACACCGGCACCAGGCACAGCCGGATCAGGGATAGGGTATTTGGGAGATTCATTGGTCGTACCACCTTTGATAATTGAAGGCGTTCTCTTTTCAGGCGGTGAGAGAAGCGCCCAGTTTCAGCAGTTCCAGGGGGCCGTGCTGGGTGAGGAAGAGGAGCAGGTGGGTCTGGGCTACCGTCTCTGCTGCTATAACGCCGGTGAGGGGCCCCAGGATCCAGGAGAGCAGCCACAGGATGAGAAGACCCTTCACCAACCCCAGGATTCCGCCCAGGGTTTGGTTCAGCGTGCTCAGACCGGGCAGCTTGGCCACCAGATCCAGGGCGTGGCTGAGGAAAAACCAGGCGACGAGGATCACCAGGAAGGCCACAGAAAACAAGACGCCTCTGGCCAGCTGTTCCGCTACCGCCGTGGCCGCCGCCGCGGCCTGATGGGCGATGGCGTCGCCCACAGGCGCGCTTTTCAGCGCCTCCTCCAGGCTGTCGGCGGCCCACTCGTAGAGCCCGCCCTTTTCCCGCAGAGCGGCCATAGCGTCGGCCACCTCAAGTCCATCTACGGCGCTGACCTCCTGGGCCTTTTCCTCCAGCGCCTGCTGAATGGACTGCTCCAGCCGGGGCTCCAGGGCCTGGGCCATCTTGGGAGCCAGGGCGTCGGCCAGGAGGTTGGCGCCCACCAGGGCCACAATGACGGCCACCAGGGAACACAGGGTGAGGATAAAGCCCCTGTGGGCGCCCAGAACGATGAAAAGAACAAGGATCGCTATGACAAGAATGTCCAAAATGATCGGCATGATACAGACCTTCCTTTAATCGGGGAGATAGAGCCGGGCGGTCTCGGCGGAGATGAGGAACACCGAGCCGTCGGAACGCTGGAGAAGCTTGCGGACGCCCTGGGTGGCGGACATGTCGTGGTAGAGCTCCAGCTCTTGGGTATAGATGCTCAGACCGTCGGGGGTCAGAAGGGAGACATAGCGCCCGGCGGAGGACAGGGAGATGATCTGCTGATTCAGGGGCAGGGCGGCCAACTCCCCGCCCTGGTCGTCCACCGTGATCAGCTGGGCGTCGGTGCCCGCCCGGTATCGGCCCAGCAGAAGCGTGCTGAAGTCGCCGCCGGAGAGGGAGAAGCCCTTCAAATACCGGCCGCCGTATGAGTAGGAGGCGATGAGCGCTCCGTCCTTGGAGACCAGATCCAGAGAATCCTCCCCCAGCACCCGCAGCACATCGGACTGCCAGTCCAGAGCCAGAACGGTGTTGTTGCCCAGGGAACACACCACGTCGGGGGTCTGGCTGTCGGCGTCGGTGCGGTTGGAGGAATAGAAGGCGATCTGACTGTCGTAGATGCCCCCGGTCTGTCCGGCGGTGGCCAGAGCCAGGGTAGAGCCGTCAGGGGAGAGGACGGCGTCGGTGATGAACCGGGAGGAGAGATTGACGCCCCAGAGCGGCTGGAAGGAGGGGCCGTACACCGTCGCCGCCCCCTTCAGCCCGCTGGCCTGGGTCACCACGGTGAGCAGGCCCTGGCGGGAGAGGCTGGCGGAGAGGATGGAGCGGTTGGCCTCGGTGGTGAGGGAAAAGACCTGCTCCCGATCCCGGTAGACGTAGAGATCGCTGCCCCCCGCGTCATAGATGAGGGCCGCAGTGTCTGTGGCGGCTACCACGGGGTGCGCCAGCGAGCAGGCATCCTCCAGGTATAGCCCGCCGGTGGGGGCATAGAGCCAGATGCCGCTGCCGGAGCAGACCAGCAGGTCGTCCCCCAGCTGGGCGAAGGCGCTGCCGGAGCCGCCGTTGTAAGGGAAGGAATCCACCTGGCCGCTGGCGTTGCGCTCCAGCGCCCGGTAGGTGAAATAGCGCTTGATGAAGTCAAAGTTCAGCTTGCGCCAGTTGGCCACCAGCATCACGGCGGTGAGGAGGAGGGCGGCGGTGACCAGGCAGGCCAGAAGGCGCAGGAGAGGATTTTTCTTCTTGCCCTGATTCTCGTCCATTCTATTCCAGCGCCCCCTCGTTCAGACCAGGCTCGTCATACCAGAGCCGGGTCATATATAGCCCGCCGGGAGGGGCCGTGGGCCCTGCGTCGGTGCGGCATTTGCCCGCCAGGATATCGGCCACCGCCTCCGGAGGGAATTTGCCCTCGGCGGCGTAGACCACGGTACCCACCATGGCCCGAACCATATTGTAAAGAAAGCCGTTGGCGCACACCCGACAGCTCAGGACACGATCCTTACGCTGGATGTCGAACCAGTAGACCGTGCGGACGGTGGACTTCACATCGGTGCCCACGCTGCGCACGGCGGCGAAGTCGTGGGTGCCCACGAAGCAGTCGGCGGCGGCCTGCATGACGCGCTCGTCCAGCTCCTTGTAGGGATAGAACCAGGCCCTGTCCACCTCGAAGGCGTTGGGCAGCCGGGCGTTGTAAATGCGGTAGGTATACTCCTTCTTCACGCAGCCGGAGATGGCGTTGAAGTCCGGGGAGACCTCCACCGCGCCGGTGACTGTGATATCCCTGGGCAGGCGGGTATTCACCGCCAGGGGCAGCCGGTCGCAGGGGATGGTGGAGTCGGTGCGGAAGTTGGCCAGGTATACTCTGGCGTGGACGCCGGCGTCGGTGCGCCCCGCGCCGGTGCACTTGACCTTGTGTCCCACCACCTTCTCCAGGGCCTTCTCCAGGGTTTCCTCCACGGTGAGGGCGTTGTTTTGGATCTGCCAGCCGTGATAGGCGGTGCCCACATACATCAATTTTAACGCGATATTTCTCATAAGTGGTGAATCCAATCAAAAGATTTTCTTAAATTCGGCTGCCTTAAAAGATCCCCAGGCGATTGGCAAACCACACGGCGGCGCACAGGGCCAGGCCGATCAGGAGGGCGGCATAGTCCCGGCCCGCGTACCTGAGCTGGCGCAGCCGGGTGCGGCCCTCGCCGCCGTGATAGCAGCGGCACTCCATGGCCACCGCCAGCTCGTCGGCCCGGCGGAAGGCGGAGATGAACAGGGGCACCAGCAGGGGGATAAGGGCCTTTGCCCGGTGGAGGAGGTTCCCGCTGTCAAAGTCGGCGCCCCGGGCCTTCTGGGCAGACATGATCTTGTCAGTCTCTTCGATGAGGGTGGGGATGAAGCGCAGGGCAATGGACATCATCATGGCCAGCTCATGAACGGGCAGATGGAGCTTCTTCAGGGGGCCCAGCAGGCGCTCCAGCGCGTCGGTGAGGAGAATGGGAGAGGTGGTGTAGGTCAAAAGGAAGGTGCAGGAGATGAGGAGCATGATGCGCAGAACCATGAAGAAGGCGGTGCGCACGCCCTCCCAGTAGATACGAACGATCCAGAAGGAGACGAGGGGCTCCCCCTGGCCGGGGGTATAGAGCAGGTTCAGAAGGGCGGTGAAGACCACGATGAAGAACACGGGCTTCATACCCCGGAGCACCGCCTTGAAGCCCACCCTGGAGATGAGGACGGCGCAGATGAGTGCCAGGGCCAAAAGACCGTAGCCCAAGGCGTTTTTCGCCATAAAGAGAGCCACGATGTAGAAGACCACCAGCAGGATCTTCGTGCGGGGATCCATGCGGTGGAAGATGGTGTCGCCGGGGAAATACTGCCCCAGGGTGATGTCTTTCAGAGCCATCAGACGCCCCCCTTTCTCTTGAGGGCGTCCAGAATGGCCTGTTTGGCCTGCTCCACGGTGAAGACCGAGGAGCCGACATCTGCACCCAGGGAGCGGAGCCGGTGGAAGAGAAGGGTCATGGTGGGAACACCCAGGCCCATGGCCTCCAGCTCCTCCTGGTGGGTGAAGATCTCCCGGGGCGCGCCTTCCAGAGGAATACGGCCGTCGTTGACCACCACCAGCCGATCCGCCCGGCGGGCCATCTCCTCCATGGAGTGGGAGACGATGATGATGGTGGCGTTCTTTGCCTGATGGTAGTCCAGGATGTTGCCCATGATCTGCTCCACGCCCACCGGGTCAAGCCCGGCGGTGGGTTCGTCCAAAATGAGGACGGCGGGCTCCATGGCGATGACCCCGGCGATGGCCACCCGGCGCTTCTGGCCGCCGGAGAGCTCAAAGGGAGACTGCTCCAAAACGCTGTCGGGCAGTCCCACAAAGGCGGCGGCCTGGCGCACCCGGCGGTCGATCTCAGCCTCATCCAGGCCCATGTTTTTGGGGCCGAAGGAGATGTCCTTGTAGACGGTCTCCTCGAAGAGCTGATACTCCGGGTACTGGAACACCAGGCCCACCCGGAACCGGGCCCGGTGGGTGGCGGCCTTGCTTGCCCAGATGTCCTGCCCCTCCACCAGCACCCGGCCGGAGGTGGGCTTCAAAAGGCCGTTGAGATGCTGGATGAGGGTGGACTTTCCCGACCCGGTGTGGCCGATGATGCCCAGCAGCTCCCCCGGATAGGCGCAAAAATCCACATCCACCAGAGCGGCGTGCTGAAAGGGCGTCCCGGCGGAATAGACGTGATTGAGTTTTTCCGTCTGTACGATGGGTTCCAAAGCGGTCATTCCTTTGCCAATAGCTTGTAAAGAGCCTGGGCACACTCTTCACAGCTCAGAGCGTCCAGGGGGAGGTCAAGTCCTTCTTTCCGCAGCTCATAGAGCAGCTCCACCGTTTTGGGCACTGCCAGCCCCACGGCCCTCAGCGCTTCCACCTGCTGGAAGACCTCCTTGGGCGGGCCGTCAGAGACGATCCTGCCGCCCGACATGACCACCACGCGGTCGGCCTGGGCGGCCTCATACATATGGTGGGTGATGAGCACCACCGTGACGCCCTGGCTCTCATTGAGCGCCTTGATGGTCTCTATGACCTCCTTCCGCCCGATGGGATCCAGCATGGCGGTGGGCTCATCCAGAACGATGCACCGGGGCTTCATGGCCAGCACGCCGGCGATGGCGATGCGCTGCTTCTGGCCGCCGGAGAGCAGGTGGGGGGCGTGCTCCCGGTAGGAATACATCCCCACGATCTTCAGGGAGTCGTCCACCAGCTTGCGGATCTCATCGGGGGGGACGCCCAGGTTCTCCGGGCCGAAGGCGCAGTCCTCCTCCACCACATTGGCCACGATCTGGTTGTCCGGGTTCTGGAAGACCATGCCCACCGTGCGGCGGATGTCCAGCAGCTTTTCCTCATCGGCGGTGTCGATCCCGGCGACGTAGACCTTGCCCCCGGAGGGGAGGAGGATGGCGTTGAGATGCTTGGCCAGGGTGGATTTGCCGGAGCCGTTGTGGCCCAATATGGCCACGAAGGAGCCGGCCTCGATCTCCAGGTCGATCCCGTCCAGCACCACCTTGGACGACTCCTCAGTGGGGTAGGAGAAACGGAGGTTTTCAGTTTTCAGGATGGGATGTTCCATAGAAGGCTCCTTTTACTGTGCCGACCACCGTCCCGTTGCCCCGCAGGGGAGGGCCAGGCCGGTGGCGGTGACGGGCAGGCCCAACTCCTGGCTCTCGGTGTGTCCACCGTGCTTTTTGGTGATAAGCGTCTCCAAAATATAGGTCAGAACCGAGGGGGCGAGCCCGGTGGTGTAGGAGTTGATGAGGAAGAAGAGGGGCTGGTGGGACAATAGCTGAGAGACCAGCTCCACAAAGGGCCACAGGTTCTCCTCCAGCTTCCAGATTTCCCCGGAGGGCCCCCGGCCGTAGGAGGGGGGATCCATGATGATGCCGTCGTATTTATGGCCCCGGCGGATCTCCCGCTGGGCGAACTTGGCGCAGTCGTCCACAATGTAGCGGATGGGGCTGTCTCCCAAACCGGAGGACTGGGCGTTCTCCTTGGCCCAGGCCACCATGCCCCGGGCGGCGTCCACATGGCACACGCTGGCCCCCGCCGCGGCGCAGGCCACGGTGGCCGCCCCGGTGTAGGCGAAAAGGTTGAGCACGGAGATGGGCCGGCCCGCCCGCTGAATGGCGTCCATGCAGAAGTCCCAGTTGGCGGCCTGCTCGGGGAACAGGCCGGTGTGCTTGAAGTTCATGGGCTTGATGTTGAAGGTGAGCTCTTGATATCCCACCGTCCACCGCTCCGGCACATCTTTTTTGGCCCATTGCCCGCCCCCGGAGGCCGAGCGGGCGTACCGGCCGTGGGGCTTATGCCAGCGGGGGTCGGTGCGCTCGGTCTGCCAGATGGCCTGGGGATCGGGGCGCACCAGGAGATATTTCCCCCAACGCTCCAGCTTTTCTCCGCCGCCGCAGTCGATGAGCTCGTAGTCCTTCCAGCCGTCAGAGAGCCACACAGCGCACCCCTCCCATACCACAAAAATTCATCCTATTATATCACTGAAGGCATTGACAGTCAATGAAAAAGAGCGGAGAGCGGCCCCCTTTGGGGCCGC
>NZ_CALPCU010000037.1:0-13391 GCF_943193085.1 Vermiculatibacterium agrestimuris
CCCCCCCCCCCCCCCCCCCCTCCACGGCGTTCTTGTTTGCCAGCTTGATGAGATCCATCTTTGCCCCCCGCTGGGGCGTGACCAGCTCCACCCGGTGTCCGCAGCCCTCAGAGAGCAGGCGGGTCAGCGCCACCTCATCCTCCAGCTCCCGGGGGAGGAGGATCTGTTTGGGCAGTCGGCTTCGGTTGACATAATATTGCCGCACCAGAGTGGACAGGATCTCGCCCTCATCCTCCTCCATGGGGGTCTCCATCAAGTCCCAGTCCTTGGCGGCCAGGTCGCCCTCCACATAGTGGAGCACCACAAAACAGCTTTTGGCGGCGCCCCGGTGGTAACCCACCACGTCGGTATCGGCCAGGGAGCCGGCCACCACCTTCTGCCGTTTACCCAGCAGCTCGATGGCCCGGATGCGGTCGCGCAGCTCGGCGGCTCTCTCAAAGCGCATCTCCTCCGCCGCCAGCGCCATCTCGGCAGTGAGATCGGCGGTGACCTCCTTGAACCGGCCCTCCAGCAGGCGAATGGCCTGCTCCATGACCTCCTGGTGCCGCTCCCGGCTCATCTCCGGCCGGCAGTAACCGTCGCACAAGTCCATGTGGTAGTTCAGGCAGGGCCGCTCCTTGCCTACGTCCCGGGGAAATTTCTTGTTGCAGGAGGGCAGCTTCAGGGCGGCGCGCAGGGCCTCCAGAATATCCCAGGTGGCGCTGCGGCTGCCGTAGGGGCCAAAGTAGCGGCATCCGTCCTCCGCCACCTTATTGGTCAGGGAAAACCGCGGATAGTCGGCGTTCACGTCCAGGCGGATGTAGGGGTAGCCCTTGTCGTCCTTGAGCAGGATGTTGTAGTGGGGCTGGTGCCGCTTGATGAGGGAGTTTTCCAGCACCAGGGCCTCGAACTCGCTGTCGGCCACGATGACATCGAAGTGGTCGATGGAGTGTACCATGGCCCGGGTCTTCTCGGTGTGGGAGGCCAGGTTGGCAAAGTATTGGGAGACCCGGTTCTTCAGCGCCTTGGCCTTGCCCACATAGATGACCTCGTTCTTGGCGTCCTGCATGATGTACACGCCCGGCTTCAGCGGCAGGGCGTGGGCTTTCTCCTTCAGTTCGTCAAAGGTCACGCTCTCACCTCCCACTGAGACCGGCAGCTGCCCGGCTCTCTCAAGTGTCCGGGCCTAACTTTCCTTCCTTCCAGTGCCTGCGGCACAGGCCGATATACTTGTCGTTGGCCCCCAGCACCACCTGTTCCCCCTCCTTGAGCACCTTGCCGGTCTCGTCGAAGCGGGCGTTGCAGATGGCCTTTCGGCCGCACCAGCAGATGGTCTTGACCTCCTCGATGATGTCCGCCCAGGCCAGCAGCGCCTCAGAGCCGGGGAAGAGATCCCCCTTGAAGTCGGCCCGCAGGCCGTAACAGATGACGGGTACGCCCAGGTCGTCCACCACGTCGGTGAGGAATTTGACCTCCTCCCGGGTGAGAAACTGGGCCTCGTCCACGATGATGCACTGCCAGTCCCTGATCTCCGAAGGGGGCATGGCGCGCAGCTCATCAAACCAGATGCAGGGGTAGTTGAGCCCGATGCGGGAATTGACGATGGCCTTCCCCTCCCGCTGGTCGATATCGGGCTTGACCATCAGCGCCTTCTGGCCCCGCTCCTCATAATTGTAGCGCACCATCAGGGCGTTGGCCGACTTGGAGGAGCCCATGACCCCGTACCGGAAATAGAGCTTTGCCATATGTCATTCCACCTTTTCTTTGTTGGTGTTTATCGGATGTGTTCCTCTACGATGTGGGAAAACGGAGCGAAGGCGCTGGGAAGGGCGTACGTCCCCTGAAGGGCCGCCCTGTCCGCCCACACCCAGCCCACCGGAAGCTCATCGCTCTCCGCCGCCACCGTGTAGGCGCTCATGCGCCACTCGATATGGGTGAAGATGTGCTTCCCCTGGGCGGCAAAGCTCGCCTTGCCCGCCACAGGGCAGGGCCAGGGGGCGGGCTCGCTGGGATACTCCCACAGCCCCGCCAGCAGTCCCTTCTCCCCCCGGCGGCGAAGCGCCACCTTGCCGTCCAAAAGTATTATGTAAACTACCCGTTCCTCCACCCGCCGCGCCCGCTTGGGAGCCTTGACAGGCAGCTGCTGCTCCGTACCCTCCCGGCGGGCGGCGCAGAAGCCGGCGGCCGGACATTTTTCGCACAGGGGTGCGCCGTTGGGCAGACACACCGTCGCCCCCAATTCCATAAGCGCCTGGTTGAAGTCTCCGGGGGCGCGGGTGGGCATGATCTCCCGAAGGGCCTGGGTGAATACCGCCTTGGTCTGGGGGCGGGTCACCTCCCGCCGGTCGGCGGTAAGGCGGGAGACCACCCGCAGCACATTGCCGTCCACCGCGGGGACGGGAAGGCCGAAGGCGATGGAGGCAATGGCGCCGGCGGTATAGTCCCCCACGCCGGGAAGGGCGCGGATCTCCTCATAGCTGCCGGGAAATGTCCCGCCGAACTCCTCCATCACCTGCCGGGCGGCTTTTTGCAGGTTTCGGGCCCGGCTGTAATAGCCCAGGCCCTGCCATAGCTTCATCAATTGCTCCTCCGGACACTCCGCCAGCGCTTTCACCGTGGGCAGCGCCTCCAGAAACCGTGCGTAATAGCCCAGCACCGCCGCCACCCGGGTCTGCTGGAGCATGATCTCCGAGACCCAGACGTGGTACGGGGTGGGATCGCTGCGCCAAGGCAGGGTGCGGGCGTTGTCCTTATACCAGCTCAGAAGGGGGATGGGCAGCTCTTCCAGTTCCTTCATGGCGCCTCCCCCCTTCCCGGCATAGTCTTGTACCATTATACTGGGTATCGGGGAAAATTTCAATCATCTTCCTTGCAAAGGCCCGCTTCTATGTTATAATAAAGCTACTGACCCATCAATCAAGGAGGGATCGCCATGAATGTATTTATCAGCGCCGACATCGAGGGCACCTGCGGCATCACCAACTGGGCGGAGACCGAGCGCTCCACCCCCCGGGACTATGTCCCCTTCCAGAAACAGATGACCCGGGAAGTCCGGGCCGCCTGCGACGGAGTGCTCTCCGCTGAAAAGGACAGCAAGATCTTCGTCAAGGACGCCCATGACTCCGCCCGGAACCTGGATCCCGCCGCACTGCCCGAGTGCGTCCACATCATGCGGGGCTGGTCTGGAGACCCCCTCAGTATGATGAGCGGGCTGGACGCCGGGGACTTCGGTGCGGTGCTCTTCACCGGCTACCACGCCTGGGCCGCCTGCGGCGGCAATCCCCTGAGCCACACCATGAACCTGCGCAACGAGTATGTGACCCTCAACGGAGTGCGCATGAGCGAGTTCATGATGAACGCCTACACCGCCGGCTACTACGGAGTTCCCGTGGTGTTCCTCTCCGGGGACAAGTCCCTGTGCGACTTCGCCCAGGAGTTCATCCCCGGCATCACCACCGTGGCCGTCAACGAGGGCCGGGGCGGCGCCACCGTGTCCATGCACCCCGACGTAGCCGTGAAGGAGATCAAGGAGGGGGCCAAGCGGGCCATCAAGAACGCCAAGCACTGTCTGGTGCCCATGCCCGACTTCTTTGAAATGACCGTCCGCTTCCGGGAGCACCCCACCGCCTATTCCAAGAGCTTCTATCCCGGCGCCGTTCTGGAGGATGAGAAAAACGTCTGCTTCTCCTCCGACGACTGGTTTGAGATGCTCCGCTTCTGCCACTTCGTCCTCAGCGATTGAGGGGAGCAGCCATGGAGAATACGGAACCCCGTCTGGCCGTCCTTATCGACGCGGACAACGCCCCCCGCACCGCCCTGAGCCAGATCATGGCGGAGTGTGTCAAGTACGGCACCCCCACCGTCAAGCGCATCTACGGGGACTGGACCATGGACAACATGGGCTCCTGGAAGCCCCTGCTGCTGGAAAACGCCCTCATCCCCATCCAGCAGTACAGCTATACCACCGGGAAGAACTCCACCGACTCGGCCATGATCATCGACGCCATGGACATCCTCTACTCCAACCAAGTGGACGGCTTTGTCCTGGTCACCAGCGACTCCGACTTCACCCGGCTGGCCCTGCGCCTGCGGGAGGCGGGGCTGAAGGTCTACGGCATCGGGGAGAGAAAGACCCCCACCCCCTTCATCGTGGCCTGTGACAAATTCATCTATGTGGAGGTCATCCGGGGGGCCGAGGCGAAAACCGGGGAGAAGGACGCCCCCCACCCCCACTTCTCCTCCACCCGCAGGCCCATCCCCAAGACCATCGTGGATCTCATTGCCGCCACCATCCAGGACGTGTCCGACGAGGACGGCTGGGCCTTCATGGGGGAGCTGGGCAACATCCTGCCCCGGAAGCAGCCCGACTTCGACCCCCGGAACTACGGCTTTGAGAAGCTGACCACCCTGGTCAAGTCCATCGACCGCTTCGAGATCGACGCCCGCCCCACCAGCGCGCCCAACGTGAAGCACATCTACGTCCGGGATAAAAGGGCGAAGAACATCGAGTAACGCCCGGGACGAACGCAGCCGAACCCCTATCGCCTTCTGCCGCAGGTTTCATCCTGCGGCAGCTTCTTTTTGCGCCGAAAGCCCTTCTCTCCCAAGGACTTTCCTGACAGTCGAGGCGGGAATCGGACATTTTTATTGACTTTTTACAGCCTATGGGATAGTGTGAAAGCGGCGCCGATCAAACTATGACAGGAGCGTTGCCCTATGGAAGAAAAACGTCCCTTCGGAGAATACATCCGCAAAAAGCGGCTGGAAAAAGCCATGACCCAGAGGGAGTTGGCTCAGAGGCTCTATGTGACCGAATCCACCGTGAGCAAGTGGGAGCGGGGCCTCTCCTATCCCGATGTGTCTCTGGTTCCCGCCATCTGCGGACAGCTGGGCATCTCAGAGCACGAGTTCTTCGCCGCCTGTGACGACGACCAGGCCCACGCCCAGGAAAAGGCCGCCCACCACTGGCGGCGGACAGTGGCAGGGCTGCGGCGCTTCTTTGCTGTGGGATATCTCGTTGCCATTGCGGTGTGCTTTGTGTGCGACATCGCCATTTATCACAGGCTGGACTGGTTTTGGATCGTCCTCACCGCCGTCAGTCTGAGCGCCTGCTTTACCAACCTGCCTTTTCGGATCAAAAGAAACCGGATCCCCATGTGCCTGGGGGCGGCCTCCATCTGCACGGCATTGCTGCTGGCCTCTATCTGGCGGTATGCCGGGGGACACTGGCTGGCCGGTGGCCTGGCCATTACGGTGGCCTGTCTGGCCCTTCCCTGGGGCGTCTGGGCTATTTGCCGGCTCCCGGGAAAAGCCGTGATCCTGTCCGCCTGCTGGGCCAGCGCTTGGCTTTTTCTTCTGCTGACGGTGATCTGGGCCTTTACCGGAGGAGACTGGCTGCTGGGGGTGGGTTATCCCCTGACGGCGGCAGGGACGCTCTTCGGCTGGGGATACCTGGCCTGTGTACGCTGGCTCCCCACAGGCCCTCTTTTGAAGGCCGGCGTACTGGCGCTGACGACCAGCCTCCTCATCCCGGTATTCAACACTCTGTGTACCATTCTGCTCTCCCAGTCGGAGGGCCCCCGGTTTTGGGAGTATTTCTCCTTTTCCGCCCTGCTGGCCCGGCGGGCCGCGGGAGATCCGGCCTGGGTCAATATTTTGATCTTTCTCCTGCTCCTGCCCCTCTCCCTTCTCTTGCTCCTTTTCGGGCTCTGGGCAGAGCTTCGGCATAGACGTGGACAGCTTCATCAATAAATGAAGTAGTTCGATTTTTGCACTCTTATAAAAATACTCCCTCTTGGGTCTATGACCCAAGAGGGAGCATTTTTATCGCTTTGAATATCTGTCTTACTTATGATCCACCTTGTACATGTGCTCGATGAGATCCAGCACCTTGTTGGAGTAGCCCATCTCGTTGTCGTACCAGGAGACCACCTTCACGAAGGTATCGGTGAGGGCGATGCCGGCCTTGGCGTCGAAGATGGAGGTGCGGGGATCGCCCAGGAAGTCGCTGGAGACCACATCCTCATCGGTGTAGCCCAGAACGCCCTTCAGCTCGCCCTCGCTGGCCTTCTTCATGGCCGCGCAGATCTCGTCATAGGTGGCGCTCTTGGCCAGGTTGACGGTCAGATCCACCACAGACACGTCCAGGGTGGGCACCCGCATGGACATACCGGTGAGCTTGCCGTTCAGGGCGGGGATGACCTTGCCCACGGCCTTGGCGGCGCCGGTGGAGGAGGGGATGATGTTGCCAGAGGCGGCGCGGCCGCCCCGCCAGTCCTTCATGGAAACGCCGTCCACCGTCTTCTGGGTGGCGGTGGTGGAGTGGACGGTGGTCATCAGGCCATCCTTGATGCCGAAGGCGTCGTTGAGCACCTTGGCGATGGGGGCCAGGCAGTTGGTGGTGCAGGAGGCGTTGGAGACGAACTGCATGTCGGGGGTGTAGGCGTCCAGGTTCACGCCGCACACGAACATGGGGGTGTCGTCCTTGGAGGGGGCGGACATGACCACCTTCTTGGCGCCGGCGGTGATGTGGGCCTGGGCCTTCTCCTTGGTCAGGAACAGGCCGGTGGACTCCACCACGTACTCCGCGCCCAGCTTGCCCCAGGGGATGTTGGCGGGATCCCGCTCGGCAAAGACGGGGATGGTCTTGCCGTTGACGATGATGCCCTTGTCGTCGGAGGAGACCTCGCCCTTGAACTGGCCGTGCATGGTGTCGTACTTCAGCATATAGGCCAGGTAGTCGGCAGGACACAGATCGTTGATACCCACGATCTCGATGTCAGGATGATTGATGCTGGCCCGGAAGACCATACGGCCGATCCGGCCAAAGCCGTTAATGCCAACTTTGATGCTCATGTTCATTACTCCTTTGTTATAGTATTAACGATGCTTGCGCCCATCATTATATCCCAATTCCTTCTATTTGCAAAGGGGAATTTTGCTGATTCTGGGGAAATTTTTTACAGTTTTTGCACCTCTTATTTCACACTTTCGACAAGAAACGACAAATTTTGTCAAAAGGTGTTGTTGCTGGCCCCATATTTTGGTATACTTTTAAACAAGATTTTGCGCAAACTGGAGGAAATGGAGGGATGGATATGGACGAGGAAACCTATCGGCGGCTTCTGTGGGAGCTGCGGGAACAGATCAATACCCTCTTTTCCGCCAACCATCTCCTCACCGCCCTGGTGCGGGAAAAGGGCGTCCAACGGGATCTGGACTGCCTGGCCATGTCCGACCAGGCCCTCTACCGCCTGATGCGCACCATTCAGCACCTGGAGTTTGTCCATGGGAGCACGCCCATCCTCCAGTCTCAGCTCATCGACGTGGCCCAGCCGTGCCGCCGGCTGGGAGAGTCCCTGGAGCACATCGCCGCCGATCTGAAGGTGGACTTCTCCTGGTCTGTGGACAGCGGCGACTATTCCACCATGGCCGACCCCCTGCTGTTGGAGCAGGCTCTGCTGAACCTTCTGACCAACGCCATCCAGGCCGCGGGCGAGGGCGGCAAGGTGTGGCTGCGCGCGGCCCTGAGCGGCGGCAGCATCCTCCTGACGGTGGAGGACAACGGCCCCGGCATGGGCGCCGATCCCCAGCTCAGCGCCACCTCCTGGGCTGACCCCTTCCTCAAAACGCCCGGCGGCGTGGGCCTGGGTATGGACATGGTCAAAAAGATCGCCCGGCTCCACAAGGGCACGGTGATGTGGCATGACCGGGCCGGCGGCGGGCTGTCCGTGACCCTCTCTCTTCCCCAAACCCCACCGTCCCAGCCCAGCGAGATCGTAAAAACGCCTCTCCGGAGCGATCTGACCGGCGGGTTCCCCCTTCTTCTGGTGGAGCTCTCCCCGCTCCTTCCTCTGGAGCAGTTCATGCCGGAAAATCTGGATTGATCAAGCCGTCTCCTCTGGGGGCGGCTTGTTTTTCCCCCTGTTTCCCGTTGACGTTGCGGCCGATCCGTGAGATAATCAGACCCATATCCTACATCTTAAAAAGGGGGCGTTTGCCTTGACAGAATTTCTCCTGCGCCGTTTTGTCCCCAATTACCAGGACGTCCAGTCTCCGGAGGTGCGGGAGCGCTGCGGCGCCCTGTCCGGCATCACCGGGATCCTGCTCAACGTGCTTTTGTGCATGGGCAAATTCATCGCCGGACTTCTCACCGGGGCGGTGTCCGTCACCGCCGACGCCTTCAACAACCTCTCCGACGCCGCCTCCTCTCTTGTGACTCTGGTGGGCTTCCACATGGCGGGTCAGGCCGCTGACCGGGATCATCCCTACGGCCACGGGCGTATGGAGTATCTGGCGGGCCTGGCGGTATCCGCGGCCATTCTGCTGGTGGGGGTGGAGCTGGCCAAGGGGGCCCTGGAGAAGATCCTCCGTCCTGAGGCCGTCCATTTCTCCTGGCTGTCTGTGGGGATCCTGTGCGCCTCCATCGCGGTCAAGCTGTGGATGTACCTGTTCAACAGGTCTTTGAGCCGCCGCATCTCTTCCGCCGCCATGGCCGCCACTGCCGCCGACTCCCTCTCTGACTGCGTGGCCACCGGCGCAGTGCTGCTGGGCCTGCTGGTCAGTCATTTTGCCCAGGTGTCCATTGACGGCTGGGTGGGCGTGGTGGTGGCCGCCTTCGTCCTCCGGGCCGGGTGGGAGGCCGCCAAGGACACCATTGATCCTCTGCTGGGCAAGGCCCCCGACCCCGCTCTGGTGGAGGGCATCCGCCAGACCGTCCTCAGCCACCCGGAGATCGCCGGCGTCCACGACCTGATGGTGCACGACTACGGCCCCGGCCATGTGATGGCCTCCCTCCACGCCGAGGTGTCCATCGACGCCGACATGGCCGCCACCCACGACATCATCGACAACGTGGAGCGGGAGCTGGCCCAGAAATACCGCCTTATCGCCACCATACATATGGATCCCATCGTCACCGACGACGCCCATATCAACGCCGTCCGCTCGGAGATCCTGGCCCTGGCCCAGCAGATCGACCCGGCCATGACCCTCCACGACTTCCGCATGACAGCAGGCCCCAGCCACACCAACCTGATCTTCGATGTGGTCGCCCCCCACTCCTGCCCCCTCTCCGACGAGGAGATCCGCCGGGAGCTGAGCCGGCTGGCCAGGGAAAAGGATCCCAAGTACATGACGGTGGTGCAGGTGGACCACTCCTTTGTGGACTGATGGAAAATTCACAGTTCATTCATCGAATCCGAAGGAAAAAAGTTATATAATAGAAAAAACCGCAATAGACGCTTTACAGCAGAAGGGAGAACCCACCATGGCACAGAAGATCCTGATCGTAGAGGACGACAGCAACATTGCGCAGCTTCTTCACCTCTATTTGGAAAAGGAGGGCTATGACATCCAGATCGCCCCGGACGGCGGCAAGGCGGTGGAGCTGTTCCGCTCCTTCGGCCCTGACCTGGTGCTGCTGGACATCATGCTCCCGGTCATGGACGGTTGGTCGGTGCTGAAAAAGATCCGGGCCGAGAGCAAGACCCCTGTCATCATGCTCACCGCCAAGGGGGAGACCTCCGACAAGGTCACCGGCCTGGAGGAGGGCGCCGACGACTACATCGTCAAGCCCTTTGAGACCAAGGAAGTCCTGGCCCGCATCCACGCCGTGCTGCGCCGTACGGTTGGCGAAGAGGACGCCGCCGGCGAGAAAAAGCTCTCCTTTGATAAGCTCACCATCAACCTGGACGCTTACGAGCTGCTGGTGGACGGCAAGCGGGTGGACACGCCCCCCAAGGAGCTGGAGCTTCTCTACCACCTGGCCTCCTCCCCAAACCGGGTGTTTACCCGCAACCAGCTGCTGGACGAGGTGTGGGGCTTCGACTACTTCGGCGACAGCCGCACTGTGGACGTACACATCAAGCGCCTGCGGGAGAAGCTGGAGAACGTCAGCGACAAGTGGAGCCTGAAGACGGTGTGGGGCGTGGGCTATAAATTCGAGGTGACCGGCCAGTGAAAAGCCTCTACCGGCGGCAGTTTGCCATGATGGCCGGCATGATCTTCCTGTCCTTCCTGCTGCTGGGCGGCGCCTTCGCGGGCCTGAGCTACCAGTACGTCATCAGCGACAAGCGGGAGAACATGGAACACAACGCCAGCCACATCGCCTCCTTTACCAGCGCCTACCTGTCCACTCTGGGCTCCAGCGTGCAGGAGAGCGCCTATCAGCTCTACATCTCCTCCCTGTCCAGCATCTCCGGCTCCACGGTGATCCTGGCGGAGAACAACGGGGACATCGCCTTTGCCGTCTCCGCCGCCAGCCAGGGCACCAACTCCCTGCTCCAGGGGGCCATTCCCGCCGATGTGATGGAGGAGGCGTCCGGCCCCGCGGGCTACGCCCGCCTGTCCGACCTGGGGGGGCTGGTGGCCAAATCCTACGTGGTGGCCACGCCCATCCTGCAGCGCTCCGCCATCACCGGCCAGACCTACCAGCGGGGCGTGGTGTTCGTGATCAACGAGAGCTCCAGCCTCACTCAGCTGTGGCGGGATTTCGCCTCCATCTTTATCCTGGCCGCCGGCATCGTGTTCCTGCTGGCCTCCGCCATCTCCTCCTTCACCTCCCTGCGGCTGACCAAGCCGCTGAAGGACATGGCCGCCGCCGCCCGCCGCTTCGGCCAGGGGGAGTTCGACGTGCGGGTGGAGGGCTGCGAGAACCGAAAGGACGAGGTGGGAGAGCTGGCCGAATCCTTCAACGCCATGGCCGACTCCCTGGCCAAGAGCGATCACCAGCGCAGCGAGTTTATCGCCAATGTCTCCCACGAGCTGAAGACCCCCATGACCACCATCGCCGGCTTTGCCGACGGGATCCTGGACGGCACCATCCCCCCGGAAAAGGAGGCCGCCGCCCTCACCACTATCTCCTCCGAGACGCGGCGGCTCAGCCGCCTGGTGCGGCGGATGCTGGATCTCTCCCGGCTCCAGTCCAGCGAGAATGTCACCGCACAGGAGCGCTTCGACGTCAGCGAGCTTCTTCTGCGGGTGCTGGTGAGCCTGGAGGGTAAGATCAATGACAGGGGCCTGGATGTGGAGACCGACCTGCCTGAGGAGCCTGTCACCGTCTGGGGCGACCCGGACGCCATCACCCAGGTATGCTACAACCTGCTGGACAACGCCATCAAATTTGCCGCCCCCGGTTCCATCCTGAAGCTGGGCGTGGCGGTCAAGGGGGAAAAGGCCCTGGTATCGGTCAGCGACACGGGGGAGACCATCCCGCCAGAGGAGCTCAATCAAGTCTTCGACCGGTTCCACAAGACCGACCACTCCCGCAGCGAGGATCGGGACGGCGTGGGGCTGGGCCTCTACATTGTCAAGACTATCATCGACAACCACAAGGAGACCATCTCCGTCAGCAGTGAGGAGCAGGTGACCACCTTCACTTTCACCCTCACCCTGGCCTGAGCCGTCTCCACCGCAGAGAAAGGAGGGTTTGCCATGGATCGGGAGGAGTTGGAAGCGCGCGCGTGGGATGGATCTGCGCAAGCGCGCCGTCCGGACTGGCAGCTCTCCCCGCCCCCTGCGCCTTACGGCCCTCTGCCGGGAGAGACGCCCCCGGCCCAGGACGCGCCCGCCTTCCACACCCCTGACTTCCGCCGGCGGCCCCTCCGCTCCAAGGGCTCCAAAGCCAAAAAGGGGGCCCTCCGGGGCTTCGCCCTCTCCCTTGCCCTCATCCTGCTCCTGTCCGGGGCAGGGGTCTGCTACCGGGTGAGCCAGGGGGACGTTTGGGAAGATTTTCTCCCCCAGCCCTGGGGGGGACTTCTGCCTGAGGCCCCGGTGTGGAGCGACTGGACGCAGGAGCTGGAGCGCACCACCGTCCCCAGAGCTCCTCTGGAGCGGCGGAGCCTCACTCTGGCCGTCCCCGGCCAGGATGTTCTCACCCCGCAGGAGATCTACCACCGGATCAGTCCCGCCGTTGTGGGCATCCGCTCCTTTGTCTCGGAGGGGATCGCTCAGGGCACCGGAGTGGTCATGTCGGAGGACGGCTACATCATCACAAACGCCCACGTTATCGCCGGCGCCGCCCGCCTGGAGGCGGTCTTTTCTGACGGCCGGCAGCTGGAGGCCCTGCTGGTGGGTTATGACGGCGGCACCGACCTGGCGGTGCTGAAGGTGGAGCAAGAGGGACTCACCGCCGCCCAGTTCGGGGATTCCTCCCAGCTCCGGGTGGGAGACAGCGCCTATGCCATCGGCAACCCCCTGGGGGAAGCGCTGCGGGGCACCATGACCGACGGAATCATCTCCGCCATCGACCGCAGCCTCTCCACCGGGCAGGACGGCATGACCCTCATTCAGACCACCGCCGCTTTGAATCCCGGCAACTCCGGCGGCGCTCTGGTCAACGCCGCAGGCCAGGTGGTGGGCATCACCAATATGAAGATGGCCTCCACCCTTCAGCCCATTGAAGCCCTGGGCTTCGCCATCCCCACCGCCCTCGTTAAGCCAGTGGTGGAACAGCTCACCACTTATGGCGAGTATCCGGATCCTCAAGAGGCCGAATAGAAAAAAAGGGGCGTCCCGAAGACGGGACGCCCAAACGCGGTACGGGGAGAATGGAATGAACATGGGTACTGTCCGGCCGGCCTTTGCCGGCCCTCCAAACCACGTCCTTATTATTCCATAAAACCCAAAAAATGTCAAACACTACTTTTGTCGAGATCCGCCGCCTGCGGCCCCCTGCTCTCTCTGGGGCCGTTTTTATATTTTTAACAATTTTCGTCAAAAAACAGATGACTTTTTGGTAAACTCGTGGTATGATAGTTCCAGAGGAATTTGCGGCACGGCCCGATCCTCCCAAAGATACCGCCCCCAAGGCGAAAGGAGCTGACAAGTCATGAAGTTTACGTTCACTGACAAAAAGGTCTCTCTGCCCAAGAAAGTCCACGAGTACGCCGAGAAAAAGGTGGGCAAGCTGGATCGCTACTTTCAGACAGAGGCCGAGGCCTCTGTGGTCTTTCGTGTAGAAAAGGGGCGCAACAACGCCGAGGTCACCGTCCGCTCCGGGAGCACCATTCTCCGGGCCTCCGAGAGCACGACGGATATGTTCGCCTCCATCGACGTCGCTGTGGCCGACATTGAGCGGCAGCTGCGCAAGCACAAGACCCGGCTGGAAAAGCGCCTGCGCAAGGACGCCTTCGTCCGCCTGCCGGAGGAGGACGTCTCCTTCGTCCCCGACGAGCCGGAGGAGGCATTTGAGGTGGTGCGTACCAAGCGCTTCCCCATTAAGCCCATGACGGTGGAGGAGGCCGTGCTCCAGATGGACTTGCTGGGCCACACCTTCTTCGCCTTCAAAAACGAGGACGACGCAGGGGCTTTCGCTGTCGTCTATAAGCGCGCCAGCGGCGGCTACGGCCTTATCGAGGACGACGGCTGAAGGATCGCATAATAAAAAAGCGGCGTTGGACGAAAGTCCAACG
>NZ_CALPCU010000038.1:0-13308 GCF_943193085.1 Vermiculatibacterium agrestimuris
CCCCCCCCCCCCCCCCCCCCCCCCCCCCCCCCCCCCCCCCCCCCTTTTTCGCGGTTACCGCTGATATTCAAACTCCAAATTATAAAGGCAGATGGTGTCCCCATCCTGTATGCCCATCTCCTCCAGCCGGGCGAAAAGGCCGGACTGGCGCAGCTGGCGGTCAAACCAGTTGCGGGACTCGTAGTCTCCGAAATTCACGTTGGCCATGAGCTGGCGCAACCAGGGGCCATCCACCACCCAGGTGCCGTCGATGACCTCGATGGTGGGCGGCTCGGACATGTCCACCTCCTTGGGCTTTTCCACATAGGTGGGCTCATAGACCGTGATGGGGGGCAGCTCCTGGAGCCTCTCCGCGGCGGCATACATCAGCTCCCGGGTTCCCTGGTGCGCCGCGGCGGACAGCTCGAAGAAAGGCAGCCCCAGCTTCTCTACATGAGCCTTCAGCGCCTCCAGGGCCTCCCGGTCGTGGGCAACAATGTCCACCTTGTTTCCCGCCACGATCATGGGCCGTTGGGCAAGCTCCGGGCTGTACTGGGCCAGCTCGGCGTTGATGGCCTCAAAGTCCTCCACCGGATCCCGTCCTTCGCTGCCGGAGACGTCCACCAGATGGATGAGCAGCCGGCAGCGGTCAATGTGCCGCAAAAAGTCGTGGCCCAGGCCGGCCCCTTCGGCGGCTCCCTCAATGATACCGGGGATGTCCGCCAGCACAAAGGAAGTCCCCTCCTCCAGAGCCACTACTCCCAGGTTGGGGGACAGGGTGGTAAAATGATAGTTGGCGATCTTGGGCTGGGCCCGGGTGACCACACTCAAAAGGGTGGACTTGCCCACGTTGGGGAACCCCACCAGCCCCACGTCGGCCAGCAGTTTCAGCTCCAGGATCACATCCCGCTCCTGGCCGGGCAGGCCCGCCTTGGCGAAATGGGGCACCTGCCGGGTAGGGGTGGCGAAGTGCTGGTTGCCCCAGCCGCCCCGGCCGCCCCGGCACAGCACGAAGGTATCCTGGCCGGCCATGTCACAGATGATCTCCCCGGTCTCGGCGTCCCGCACCACAGTGCCCCGGGGCACCCGGATGGTGAGGTCGTCCCCGTCCTTGCCCGACTTCCGGTTCCCCTGGCCCGGCAGGCCGTTGGGGGCCACATACTTGCGCTTATAGCGGAAGTCCATCAGGGTGGACATATGCTCGTCCACCCGCAGGCAGATGTCGCCTCCCCGGCCGCCGTCGCCGCCGTCAGGGCCGCCGGCGGCCACATATTTCTCCCGGTGGAAGGCCACCGCGCCGCCGCCGCCCGCGCCCGCCCGCACCAGAATGCGGGCCTTGTCAATAAAGCCATTGGCCATAAAAAGGGCCTCCTTTGAAAAAACGCCCCGGACATGGTTTTATGTCCGGGGCGTTCCTCTGTCCCAAATTACTGGGCGATCTCCTCGATGGAGACCTGCTTGCGATCCTTGCCCAGACGGGAGAACTTCACAGTGCCGTCCCGCAGAGCGAACAGGGTATCGTCGCTGCCCTTGCCCACACCCGTGCCGGGGTGGAAATGGGTGCCGCGCTGACGCACCAGAATATTGCCCGCCAGTACGAACTGGCCGTCGCCCCGCTTGACGCCCAGGCGCTGGGCATGGGAATCACGGCCGTTCTTGGTGGAGCCGCCGCCCTTTTTGTGGGCGAAAAATTGCAGTCCGATCTTCAGCATTGGATTACACCTCCATGACGATGATATTGTCGGGATACTCCTCCTGAAGCTGGGTGAAGTAGACCATCAGGCCGGTCAGAAGGGTCTGACAGGTGCTCTCGTTGGTCTGCCCCAGTCCTCCGGGGAGTTTGAGGGAGATCAGAGCCTTGTCCGGCTTCACCTTCACGCTGGCCTCCAGTCCCAGCACGTCGTTGACGGCGCACTCGGTAACACGGACGGCACTGGTGACGGCGGCGCACAGGATGTCCTCCCCCGCCGGGGCAAGTCCGCTGTGGCCCTCCACCTGAACGGAGGTGATGCGGCTGCCCTCTAAATGAAACGTGGCGGTGATCATTAGGCGTGGATCTTGCCGATGGTCACCTTGGTGTAGGGCTGACGATGGCCCTGCTTACGGCGGTAATTCTTCTTGGGCTTGTACTTGAAGACGATGACCTTCTTGCCCTTGCCGTTCTTCACGACGCTGGCGTCCACCTTGGCGCCCTCCACAACGGGAGTGCCGAAAGTGGCCTTGTCCCCGTCCAGAATGGCCAGGACTTTGTCGAAGGTCACGTTGTCCCCGGCCTCCACAGGCAGCTTCTCGATAAAGAGGGTGTCGCCCTCCGCCACCTTGTACTGCTTGCCGCCGGTCTCAATGATCGCGTGCATGTGTTTCAACTCCTTCATTACGGGCTCGCTGTCGGGGGCGGAGCGCTGTGCTCACTTCAGGCCCATTCAAAGCGGCTTTAGTAGTATATCAATCCAAATTGAAAATGTCAATAGATTTTGCGGATAAATGATCCTTTTCCTCGGCCTTACGCCGCTTTTCCTCCTCCAATTTGGCAAGACGGCCGCCGGCGGCGCAAAAAGCTTTGATATAGATAGGATACCTTTTCCGGAGAGATCTGATACCGCTCTCCAATGGCTTTGAAGGTCATCCCCTCCCCCTCCCGAAGCCGGGCGATCTCCTCCGACCATTGGATCCTCTGCTCGTCCATAATTCATCCCCCACACCCCTATAAGGTTCTTTTCAAAAATATAGCACCTTACAGCAAATAGGGAAATATGAGACCGGAAGTCAAGCCATGACAATTGGGCGGCTGAAGGAGCTGTGCCGTCTTTACAAAGTATCCGCCGATTATATTCTCGGTCTGCCCAAAGGCTTGGACTGGCCGAGAGAATAAAGGAAAGGGCCGCCCTCCGGCGGCCCTTTCCTTTTTGCGCCTTTTATTTTGCCCGGCGGTAAATTTCCGCCATATCTTCCCGGGTCAGCCGCTTCACCACGCCCAGCGCGCCCCGGTTTGCGGCGTCGCACTTCTCCGCCAGCTCCAAAATCTGCTCCTCCGTGGGCTCCACCCCCAGTTCCCGCAGGTTGGTGGGCATCTTGATCTCCCGGTAAAACTCCTCCATCGCCTCAATGCCCTTCAGCGCCGTGGCGGTATCGTCCCCCTGGGGGGCCACTCCCAGCACGTTGACGGCGAACTGGGCAAACCGGCCGGGCTTTTCCGGGAGCACATACCGGGCCCAGGTGCCCCAAAGGGCGGCAAGGCCCGCCCCATGGGCCACATCGAACATTCCACCCACTTCATGCTCCAGCCGGTGGCAGGCCCAGTCGCCGTTGCCTGCGCCGCAGCCGGTAAGGCCATTGTGAGAAAGGCTCCCCGCCCACATCACATTGGCCCGGGCTTCATAATTCTTTGGATCCTTTACCAGCACCCTGGCCTCGTCCATGACCACCCGCATCAGCCCCTCGGCCAGTACGTCGGTAAGCTCCATCGTATCCACATTGAAATACCGCTCCATCGTGTGCATAAGGATATCGGCACAGCCGCAGGCGGTCTGGTAGTCCGGCAGGGTCATGGTCAGCTCAGGATCCATGATGGCAAACTTGGGCCGGCCCATGTCGCTGTTATAACTGCGCTTGATGCCGCCCTCCTCCTTGGTGATGACCGAGGAGTTGCTCATCTCGCTGCCCGCGGCGGAAATGGTGACCACTGCGCCCACGGGCATACAGGCGGTAGGAACGCGCTTGAAGTCGTAAAAATCCCAAACGTCCCCGTCGTTGGCAACCCCGTAGCCGATGGCCTTAGCGGAATCGATCACGCTGCCGCCCCCCACAGGCAGGAGGAAATCCACCCCCTCCTTCCTGCAAAGCTCGATGCCCTGACGCACCAATCCCAACCGGGGATTGGGAACCACGCCTCCCAGCTCTGTCCAGCCGATCCCCGCCTGATCCAGAGACGCCTTTACCCGGTCCAGCACTCCGGAGCGCTTTACGCTGCCGCCGCCGTAGTGGATCAGGACTTTTTTGCCCCCGAAATCCTTGACCTGTTGGCCCACCTGATCCAGCGTCCCCTTTCCAAAGATCACCTTTGTGGGTGTGTAATAATTGAAGTTCATCATCGCTTTTTCCTCCTTTTTATTCTTCTTTCAATCGGCCAGAATACCACCCTGTGGCGCCGTCCTTTTTGGCCAGGGTGCCCCGGCTGGTGCGCCGCACCACGCTCAGCCGCTCCCCCGCCTTCACCGGCAGGCGGTAGTCGGTGGAGTCCTCACAGTGGACTCCCCGTTCGTCATAGCGCAGATATTCCGTGAGCACATCCAGCACCCGGCCGCTCTCCAGGTGGCGGCACCGGGAGAACTCCTCCCCCTTCTCCAGCACCTCCAGAGCGCTGCGGCCCCAGCGGATGTTGATGGAGTCCTCCGAGGGGGCCTGGTCGTCCAGGGCGGTCATCACCGGGAAGCCGTCGTAGGCTACATAGGAAAATTCTCCCCCGGGCCGCTCCGGCAGGATGAGGGCGTTGAGCTGCCCGTCCGCCTTCAGGGTGCAGCCCCCGTCGATGCTGGCAATGTGCCGGTCGTACAGAAGGATGGGCTTGGCGGAGGGAATGTGGCTGTGATAGAGGGTCACGGGCCAGTGGCCCACCACCACCCAGCGGTGGAAGGAGTATCCCTGGCCCAGAAAGTCGTCGTTTTTCATGCAGCTGTGGGCGTCCAGCTCCTCCAGCCGCTCCTCCCGGGGCACGCCGCCGTGGACGAAGAGGTAGTCGTCGTTGACCAGAATGTGGGGCAGGCCCCGGAGAAAATCCAGCTCCGGGCCGAAGTCCCTGTTGATGGCCGCCCGGGCGGCGGGAAAGTCCAGCCGGGAGGTCACCTCCACCCCCGCCAAATGGGCCATCTTCACCAGCAGGCACCGCTCTCCCTGCATCCGAAACCACCGCTCGTAAAATTCCTGCGGGATGTCAGGCCGGTCGTCGGCAAAGGCGGGAACGATGTTATCGCAGTTGCCCAGGATGGTGTGGACGGTGTACCGCTCCGACAGCTCCATCACATAGCGCAGGGTGTCCAGACTGCCCTCGTTCCGCTCCAGGATGTCTCCCAGCACAATGAGGATATCCTCCCCGGAAAAGCCCACCTTGCGGAGCAGTCCCTTCAGCAGCGGCAGATTTCCGTGGAGGTCGCTGATGACCAGCACCCGCCGTCCGGGGGGCAGCGCAACCGGCCGGACTATCGTCCTCATGCCCCAGCCTCCGCCGCCAGGGCGCACCAGCCGTCCTTCTCCGCCCGCTCCAGGATGGTAAGCCCGTTCCCTTTCAGGGCGGCGGCCACCTCCTCCGCCCGGGTATCAATGATGCCCGAGCAGATAAACACCCCGTCCGGGGCCAGAAAGCGCTCCACCTGGGCGGAGAGGGGGATGATCACATCGGCCACGATATTGGCCAGTACCATCCGGAAGGGCCCCGCCTGCTCCAGCTCCTCCACCAGCTTTTTGTCGGAGAGCATGTCCCCCGCCCGGACGGTGTAGCTGGACAGTCCGATGCCGTTGAGAGCGGCGTTTTCATAGGCCACGTCCACCGACTTGGGGTCGATGTCCACGCCAAGGGCCCGACTTGCCCCCAGGTTCATGGCGGCGATGGACAAAATACCGCTGCCGCAGCCCAGATCCAGCACGGCGTCGCCCGGAGCCAGGTGCTTTTCCAGCAGACCAAGGCACAGCTGGGTAGAGGCGTGGGAGCCGGTACCAAAGGTGAGCCCCGGATTCAGATAGACCGCCTTGCGGCCCTCAGGGACGGCCTTGCCCCGTTCCCATTCAGGTACGATATAGACCCTCTCCCCCACCGCCATGGGCTGGTAGTACTTCTGCCAGCCGTAGGCCCAGTCCTCCTCCTTCAGGGGAACGGTGGACACAGGGGCGTCGATACCCGCCAGTGCCTGCGCCATCTGCGCCCGGCCGGCATCGTCGTCGGTAACGTAGAACTTGACCCGGGCCACTCCCCGCATCCGCTCCAAAAGGGCGTCGTCCACGTAATCCCAGTATTGGCGGTTCTGCTCCAGGAAGTTTTTGAAATCGGCCTCGTTTTCCAGCACCAGTCCCTCGGCGCCATTCATGGTGAGCTTGGCCGCCAGGTCGTCCATCTCCCCGTCGGTGGTCTCCACCGTCACTTCCAGCCAGTCGTTCATCGCCTTTCCCTCCCTGTCAAAAGACGGCGGGGTCTTCCCCCGCCGTCTTGGTGAAAACTCTTCTTTTGAATTGTACTGTATCCCGGCGTTTCTGTCAACGCTTACCGGGGCTGGCCAAAGAAGAACACCACCGCGCAGCCAGGCCCGGTGTGAGAGCCGATGACAGGGCCGATGTCGCAGATCTTCACATCCTTGACCCCCACCTTCTCCCTGAGCTGGGCCGCCACATATTCGATGTCTTCCTGGCAGTCGCTGTGGCTGAGGAAAACGGTCTGCTCCTGGGGGTCGATGGCGGTATCCTGTACCTTCTTCACCAGGTAATCCAGCGCGGCCTTTCTCCCCCGGGCCTTATCCACCGTGTCCAGCTTGCCTGCGTCGTCCACGTGGATGATGGGCTTGATTTGGAGCAGCGTGCCCGCCAGGGCGGTGGTGGCGGAGATGCGCCCGCCCCGCTTCAGGTGCATCAGGTCGTTGACGGTGACCCAGTGACACACCTTCATCTTGTTCTCCTCGCACCAGTCCCTGACGGCCTCCAGGCTCTCCCCGGCCAGCCGCTTTTTCCCCGCGCACCAGACCAAAAGCCCCTGTCCCGCCGAGGCGCACAGGGTGTCCACCACCTCGATCTTCCGCTCCGGGAACTTTTCCCGCAGCTCAGAGGCCGCCATCATAGAGGCCTGGCAGGTGTTGGAAAGGCCGGAGGTGAAGGAGAGGATGAGCACATCCTTCCCCTCAGTCAGAACAGGCTCCAGCAGGTCGATGTACTGCTGCATATTCACTGCCGAGGTGGTGGACATCTCCCCATCCCGGAGCAGCTGATAAAACTCCTTGGAGCTCATGTTCCGTTTGTCCGGGTGATCCTCCAGGGTAGTGCCCCGGATGGTAAAGCTCAGGGGCAGAACGCTCAGCTCCAGCTCCTCCACCAGCTCCTGGGTCAGGTCGGCAGAGGAATCGGTAACGATGACATACTCACTCATAGTTCATTTCTCCTTTTTGTTTTTCTTGCTTTTCCCCTCGCCGGCCGGGGCCTTTTCTCGAATAAGGCCGATGACCCGCTCACAGGCCAGCTTGTTGGCGTAGCTGGCCAGGGCCAGGGTCAGCGCCAGCCGGGGCAGCTCCTCCTCCGGGCAGTCTGTATCCAGCCTCTGCGCCGTATCGCTCAGGGCCTGATCCAGCGCCTGCCGGAACCGCTCGTACATGTCCCGGGCCTCTCCGCCGCCGTTGTCGGCGGCCAAAAGTCCCGCGTCCCGCACCGGGAGCACCTGCTTCAGGGCACAGATGGCGGTGAGGTAGGCCAGATGCACTCTGGAGTAGCGCTTCCCCTCCGCCCTGGGCAGAAGTCCGTCCTTGATGTAGTTATTCACCATGGCGGAGGTGAGTCCTTCCGCCTCCTCATACTGGATGAGCTGGCGGGGCATATAGCCGATGACCTGATCCATATAGAGGTTCAGGTCGGGAAGGCCGTCCCAGTCCACGGGCCGCTGTGTCTCCAGGCGCGCCTTCAGTTCCCTCAGTTCTTCCATGACGTCCCCTCGCAGTATCTTATCTTTAATATCAGGATAACGGAGGTATTATACCACTATTATATAGCGTTCGTAAAGCCTGAAATTGGGACATTTTCCGTTTTTCAGGTCACATAACAAAATTATTCCACCCTGTGGGCGCAAAAAAGAGGCCCGGAGGAGCTCCTCCGGGCCTCTTTTTATTCATTGGACTTGTCGCGCTGCGAAGCAGGCAAGTCACAAATTCGCTTTCCCTACGACTCGGGCTGGTCTACGGAGCCGCCTTGCGGCTCTTCGCTCGCCCTCGCTCCAGTCCAAGCTCATTTGTTGCCTGCTTCTCCGCGCTCAGCGGGGGTTCTTGATAGCGGCCTGGGCGGCAGCCAGCCGGGCGATGGGCACCCGGAAGGGGGAGCAGGAGACGTAGTTCAGGCCCACATTGTGGCAGAACTCCACGCTGGTGGGGTCGCCGCCATGCTCGCCGCAGATACCCATGTGGATGCTGGGACGGGTGGCCTTGCCGGCCTTCGCGGCCATCTCCACCAGCTGGCCCACGCCGGTCTGATCCAGGTGGGCGAAGGGATCGCTCTCATAGATCTTCTCGTCGTAGTAGTAGCCCAGGAACTTGCCGGCGTCGTCCCGGGAGAAGCCGAAGGTCATCTGGGTCAGATCGTTGGTGCCGAAGGAGAAGAACTCCGCCTCCTTGGCGATCTCGCCGGCGGTGAGGGCCGCGCGGGGGATCTCGATCATGGTGCCCACCTCATACTTCATGTCGATGCCGGACTGGGCAATGATGGCGTCGGCAGTCTTCACCACCACGTCCTTGACGAACTTCAGCTCCTTGACCTCGCCCACCAGGGGGATCATGATCTCGGGAACCATCTTCCAGTCGGGGTGCTTCTTCTGGACGTTGATGGCGGCGTTAATGACAGCGGCGGTCTGCATCTCCGCGATCTCGGGATAGGCCACGGCCAGACGGCAGCCACGGTGACCCATCATGGGGTTGACCTCGTGCAGGCCGTTGATGATCTCGTGAAGGCGATCCACGGTAATGCCCATTTCCTTGGCCAGATCCACAATGTCCTCTTCCTTGGTGGGGACGAACTCGTGGAGAGGGGGATCCAGGAAGCGGATGACCACAGGCTGGCCCTTCATCTCCTCATAGATGCCCTCGAAGTCGCCCTGCTGGAGGGGCATGATCTTGGCCAGAGCCTTGGCCCGCTCCTCGGCGTTCTCGGAGACGATCATCTCCCGGATGGCCTTGATGCGGTCGCCCTCGAAGAACATATGCTCGGTGCGGCACAGGCCGATGCCCTGGGCGCCGAAGTCATAGCCCTGCTTGGCGTCCCGGGGGTTGTCAGCGTTGGTGTAGACCTGGAGCTGGCGGTACTTGTCGGCCCAGGCCATGAAGCGGCCGAAGGGGCCGGAGGAGGGATCGGCGGGCACGGTCTTGATGGCCTCGCCATAGATGTTGCCGGTGGAGCCGTCAATGCTGATCCAGTCGCCCTCCTTATAGGTCTTGCCGGCGAGGGTAAAGCACTTCTTGTCGTAGTCCACCACGATCTCGCCGCAGCCGGACACGCAGCAGGTGCCCATGCCACGGGCCACCACGGCGGCGTGAGAGGTCATGCCGCCCCGGACGGTGAGGATGCCCTGGGCCACCTGCATGCCCTCAATGTCCTCGGGAGAGGTCTCCAGACGAACCAGGACGATCTTCTCGCCCCGCTCGTGCCACTCTTTGGCCTCCTCGGCGGTGAAGACCACCTTGCCGCAGGCGGCGCCGGGAGAGGCGGCCAAGCCCTTGCCGACGACCGCGGCCTTCTTCAGGGCGTCAGCGTCGAACTGGGGATGGAGCAGGGAGTCCAGCTGCTTGGGCTCCACCCGGAGCACAGCCTCCTTCTCGTCGATCATGCCCTCGTCCACCAGATCCACAGCCACCTTCAAAGCGGCGGCGGCGGTGCGCTTGCCGTTCCGGGTCTGGAGCATATAGAGCTTGCCATCCTCGATGGTGAACTCCATGTCCTGCATATCCTTGTAGTGCTTCTCCAGCCGGTCGGCGATCTCAGCGAACTGGTCGTAAACGGCGGGCATCTCCTCGTGGAGCTTGGAGATGGGAGAGGGGGTGCGCACGCCGGCCACCACATCCTCGCCCTGGGCGTTGATGAGGTACTCGCCGAACAGGGCCTTCTCGCCGGTGGCGGGGTTGCGGGTGAAGGCCACGCCGGTGCCGGAGTTGGAGCCGGAGTTGCCGAAGACCATGGTCTGCACGTTGACGGCGGTGCCCCAGTCGTAGGGGATCTCGTTCATGCGGCGGTAGACATTGGCCCGGGGGTTATCCCAGCTGCGGAACACAGCCTTCACGGCCTCCATCAGCTGAACCTTGGGATCCTGGGGGAACTCCTCCCCCTTCTCCTTCTTGTAAAACTCCTTAAAGAGGACGACCAGCTGCTTCATGTCCTCGGCGTCCAGATCCACGTCCAGCTTGACGCCCTTCTTGGCCTTGACGTCGTCGATGATCTCCTCAAAACGCTTCTTGGAAAGCTCCATAACCACGTCGGAGAACATCTGGATAAAGCGGCGGTAGGAGTCGTAAGCGAAGCGGGGGTTGCCGGTCTTCTTGGCGAAGCCCTCAACGGCCACATCGTTCAGGCCCAGGTTCAGGATGGTGTCCATCATGCCGGGCATGGAGGCCCGGGCGCCGGAGCGGACGGAGACCAGCAGGGGGTTGGTGGGGTCGCCGAACTTCTTGCCGTTGAGCTCCTCCAGCCAGGTCAGGTTCTGCATGATCTCTTCCTGGATCTCGGGGGCGATGGCACGGCCGTCATCATAGTAACGGGTGCAGGCCTCGGTGGTGACGGTAAAGCCCTGGGGAACGGGCATGCCGGCCGCGGTCATCTCGGCCAGGTTGGCGCCCTTGCCGCCCAGCAGCTCACGCATGTCTTTGTTGCCCTCAGAGAACTTATAAACGTACTTTTTGGACATAGGACTTGACCTCCTTGATTTTCTTTGCGATATGATTTGTAAAAAGGGCGATGCTTGATTTCCATTATAATCAGGTTCTATAGGAAAATCAAGGAATCTTTTCATGTTTTTCCTAAACTGGGGGTTTGTTTTTTCCTTTTCCCACTTTTTGTTCTGAAAACGGTCAAATGTCGCCAAAATCTTTTTTGCCGCCAGGCGGCAAAAAGGGCCTCTTCAGCACAGGATCAGCTCTGCCGCCAGCACCACCAGGCAGCAGACCACCGCCACAGGAAAAAGCCCCGCCCCCAGAAAGGCCAGCGCCACGCCCACCGTCAAAGCCAAAAGGCCCGCCACAGGGGACTGGGTGGCCTCCACGATGGCGGGGAAGGTCATCACCGCCAGGGTCACATAGGGCACGTAGTAGAGAAAGGAGCGGATAAACCGGTTCTCGATCTGCCCCCGAATGAGGGTCAGGGGCAGCACCCGGACGGCAAAGCTCACCAGGCTCATGGCGGCAATGTAGATGTAAATGTTACCCCTCATGCCCTTCCTCCTCCTTTTCCTCCGGGATGGGGAACAGCGCCGCCGCGCCCCCCGCCAGCACCAGCGTCAGCAAAATGACTCTGGTGCCACCCGTGAGCCAGCCCACCTGCCACAGCGCCGCCGCCTTCCCCAGGGCAAGGCTGGCGGCAAAGCTGAGGCCCACCAGAACAGCCACCACCCGATCCTTCCGGGCGGGCGGGATGATGATGGCCAAAAACATCCCATAGAGCGCCACGCTCAGTGCGCTGACCACCCGCAGCGGCAGGATGTTCCCGGCAATGATCCCCAGCGCCGTGCCGGTTGCCCAGCTGGGGATGGCCACCGCCATGGCCCCATAATTGTAAAGGGGCTCCACCGGCCCCGGCCGGGCCATGGCGATGCCGAAGATCTCATCGGTAATGCCGAAGCCCACCCCGATCCGGTGCCACAGGGAGGTTCCAGGCGCAAATTTCTGGCTCAGGGCGCAGCTCATCAGCAGATACCGGGCGTTGGTGATGAAAATGGTCACCGCCAGCTCCCAATAGGGCGCCAGGGCGGCGATGGCGGTGATGCCCGCGTATTCTCCGGCGGAGGCGTGGTTCAAAATGCTGATGACAAAGCCCTGGGCGGCGGTGAGCCCGGCGCTGCGCCCGGCAATGCCCAGGGAGAAAGCCACGGCAAAGTAGCCCATGGCGATGGGCACGCCGTCCCGCATCCCATCCCGGAGCGGCCCCCTCTGTTCTTTCCACATATCTATTCCTCTTTTTTCTTTGGTCTGAGATGCTTCGGCGTCTGTCCGCCTCATCTCCCCTTCTCCTCCACGTCCACCACAGTGAGGGTCTGTCCCGCCACAGTGAATTTTACCTCCAGTCCGGCAAATTCCATGCCGTAGATCCGCTGGGGATCTGCCTGATAGTGGGGCCGGGGGTCGCAGGAGAGCACCCCCTTCAAGGCCTCCCGCCGTTCCGGGCGCACTTTCTCCAGCAGCGCCTGCGGGAACTCCACCGTCAGGGCCTCCGGGGCAGACGCAAAGCCCGCGGCCGCCGCCGGGCGGCAGTCGGCGTAGGGCACGTAAGGCTTGATATCATATATGGGCGTACCATCCATCAGATCGGCCCCGGAGACGTGGAGCACCGGGCCCCGGGCGGTCTCCAGCTCCACCCGCTCCAGCTTAACGCAGGACAGGCCCAGGGGATTGGGCCGAAAGGGGGAGCGGGTGGCGAAGACCCCGACCCGCTCATTGCCCCCCAGCCTTGGAGGCCGCACGGTGGCTGACCAGTTCTCCCGCCGGGCCTCTGAAAAGCCCCAGAGGAGCCATAGGTGGGAAAAGCTCTCTATCCCCCGCAGAACGTCAGGGTTGCGGAATTCCCGCTCAAAGACCACCGTCCCCCGGAGCCCTTCCACCAGGCCGCTCTGCCGGGGGATCCCAAACTTGGTGGGAAACTCGCTCTCCATCTGGGCGATCACCTTCAGCGTCATATCCTCCACCCTTTTCACTCCTTTCCCGGCAGGCCGCTGGAGCCTGTAAAAGAAAAGCGCCTGATTCCGTTAGAAATCAGGCGTTTCTGGAGCTGCTACCCAGATTCGAACTGGGGACCTCATCCTTACCAAGGATGCGCTCTACCGACTGAGCTATAGCAGCGTGTCAGGCGCGGCTGCGCCCAACAGATGGCGACGCGGATGGGACTTGAACCCACGACCTCCGGCGTGACAGGCCGGCGTTCTAACCAACTGAACTACCGCGCCATCTTTTCTATATGGTATGCGGAGAACCCGCTTGTACCCATGGCAGGGGCAGAAGGACTCGAACCCTCGGCACGCGGTTTTGGAGACCGCTGCTCTACCAACTGAGCTATACCCCTATATGGTGGGCCTTCGGGGACTCGAACCCAGGACCGACCGGTTATGAGCCGGCTGCTCTAACCAACTGAGCTAAAGGCCCACATGTCAGCCTCTATTAAAACAGGGAAACGGCTTGCCGTCGCCACACAGCGGCGGCAAGCCGCATCTCTATGGCTCCCCAAGTTGGACTCGAACCAACGACCCTGCGATTAACAGTCGCATGCTCTACCGACTGAGCTATTGAGGAATATAAAAGAGGGCTTGGCCTGGTCGGGCCAGGCCCTCTTCTTTGTGTTGGCGTCACCTATTTTACCAGTCCGTTGCCAGACAAGTATCGTCGGCGCAAGTGAGCTTAACTG
>NZ_CALPCU010000039.1:0-13136 GCF_943193085.1 Vermiculatibacterium agrestimuris
GGTGGAGCGCTCCACCTCCCGTCAGGAGCGGCAGTCCAAGACCCTGGAGCTGCTGGGGAGGGTGCTGGACATGGAGCCGCCCCGGCGCATTGAGAGTTATGATATCTCCAACCAGGGCGCCGACGACATCGTGGCCTCCATGGTGGTCTATGTGGACGGCAGGCCCCTGAAGCGGGACTACCGCCGCTTCAAGCTCAAGGATATGGACGGGCCCGACGACTACGCCTCCATGGAGCAGGTGCTCACCAGAAGGTTCAAGCGGTATCTGGAGGGGGACGAAAAGTTTGGCCAGCTGCCCGACGTCCTCTTCATCGACGGCGGCGCCGAGCACGCCCGGGTGGCTCTGGGAGTGGAGCGGGCGCTGGGGCTATCTATTCCCATCTTCGGCATGGTGAAGGACGACCGCCACCGCACCCGGGCGCTGATGACCCCGGAGGGCAGAGAGATCGGTATCCAGCGCTACCCGGCGGTCTTCGCCCTGGTGGGACAGATCCAGGAGGAGACCCACCGTTTCGCCATCGAGTTCCACCGCCAGCAGCAGTCCCAGCGGGTGAAGGGCTCGGAGCTGGACAAGATCCCCGGTATCGGGCAGAAGCGGCGCAACGAGCTGCTAAAACACTTCAAAAGCGTAAAGAATATAAAAAATTCCTCTCTGGCGGAGCTGGAGGAAGTGGTGGGAAAGGCCGCCGGGAAGGCGGTCTACGACTGGTTCGACCGCCGGGGCAAGGAGAAAACGGAGGGGTGAAGGCCCCGGAAACCACACTGGAAAGGACGGATGGAAATGCGTGTTATCACAGGCTCGGCCCGGGGGCGGAAGCTGAAGGAGCTGCCTGGTATGGATACCCGGCCCACCACCGACAAGGTCAAGGAGTCTATCTTCAATATCATCCAGTTCGACGTGGAGGGCCGCCGGGTGCTGGATCTCTTTGCAGGCACCGGCCAGCTGGGCATCGAGGCCCTGAGCCGCGGGGCGGAGAGGTGCGTCTTCGTGGACAGCGGCCGGGAGGCGGTGAAGGTCGTCCGGGAAAACGTGGCGCTTACCGGCTTTGAAAATCAAAGCCGCGTTCACCAGGGGGACTCCGTGGCCTTCCTCACCTCCTGCCGGGAGAAGTTCGCCCTGTGCTTTTTGGATCCGCCCTATGCCTCCGATCTGCTGGACAGGGCCCTGGCAAAGATCGCCGAGATTGACATTATGGCGGAAAATGGTATAATTGTCTGTGAAAGTGCCGCAGGCCGGCTCCTGCCCCAGCTCCCCGCGCCCTATGAGATGGGCCGGGAGTACCGTTACGGCAAGATCAAGCTGACCCTTTACCACCGCCGCGCCCAGCCGTGAGGGCCGCCGCAGCCAAGGATGTGTTGCCATGAAGACCGCCATTTACCCCGGCAGCTTTGACCCCATCACCCTGGGGCATCTAAACGTGATCAAGCGGGCCGCCAGCTGCTTTGACAAGCTCATCGTCTGTGTGATGGTGAATTCCGAGAAGATGACGACGGGCCTGTTTACCCCCGACGAGCGGGTAGAGCTGATCCGCCGGGTGGTGACTAAGCTGCCCAACGTGGAGGTGGATCAGTCCACGCTTATGATCTCCGAATACGCCCGGCAGAAAAAGGCCTGTACGCTGATCAAGGGCCTTCGGGCGGTGTCCGACTATGAGAAGGAGCTTCAGATGGCGCTGATCAACCGGAAGCTGAACCCCCGGCTGGACACCATGTTCCTGCCCTCCAGCACCAAGTATACCTATATCAGTTCCAGCGTGGTCAAGGAGATGGCCTATTACGGAGCTGACCTGAGCGATTTTGTCCCCCGTGAGATCATCGGGGATGTGAACGAAAAAATGAAAAGCGGGAGGAAGCTATAAATGGCCACTGAAGTTGACGAACTGTTGGACATGCTCTTTGAGATGATCGACGAGGCGAAGAACGTGCCGCTGGCCTCGGATAAGTGTATGGTGGAGCGGGACAAGGCGCTGGATCTCATCGACGAGATCCGGGGCCAGTTCCCCATGGAGCTGGCCGAGGCCAAGAAGCTGCGCAGCGCCCGGGACGAGTATATCGCCTCCGCCAAGCGGGAGGGAGAGCTGATCCTGAAGCAGGCCGAGGAGAAGGCCAAGCAGATGTTGGCGGAGGACGAGCTGATGGCCAAGGCCAAGCGCCAGGGCGAGGAGCTGGTGGCCCAGGCCAAGCGGTACAGCAGAGAGCTGCGCCAGGCGGCCAACACTTACTGCGAGGACGCCATGCGCCGCACGGAAGAGGCGGTGGGAGAGGCGTTTGACGAGATCAAAAAGGCCCGCTCCCGGTTCCGGGCCGCCGCGGCCAGCGCGGAGGGCGTCCCTCAGGGCGGCCAGGGCGAGCAGCCCCAGCGGGAGATCTTTGACGCTGAGGCGGAGGAGTAAAAGAGGAAAAGAAAACGGCTGGTGGGATTTCCCACCAGCCGTTTTTTGCGCCTATTCAGGCGTGAGCATATCGATGCGCTTCAACCGGCGTAGGGCGTACCGGTCTCGATGTAGACCCGGCCGGTATCCCTGTTCCAGCCCACGTTGAAGCCCAGAGCCTGGCCCAAGTCCCGAAGCTTGAAATAGGTGTAGCCGCCGCCCTTGTCATCTGTGAGGAGAATGGCGGAGAGGGGGACTTCCCGGCCGTTGACAATGACGGTGGGAGTTCCCTGGCGGCCCTGCCGGTCGCCGGAGAAGGGGGTGTGCATCTCGGAGCCGTTGGAAGAATAGGCGAAGCCTGTGAGGATAGAGGTGACGGAGGCGCTCCAGCTCACCTGAAACTGGGCGGGGGAGCCGTTGAGGAGGAAGGCCGCGTCCCGGAGCTTGACGTAGTTGGTCTCATAGCCCTTTCCGTCCTTCAGGGCGTAAGCCTGAAGGACGACGGGAGCGCCGTCCAAATCCACCTCCTGAGTGCGGGCATAGGCGGTGACGGGCTGGGGATAGACCTTCTCTGTGGAAGGGGTCTGGGAGGGAGAGGGCTCGCCGGTGGAGGGATCCGGAACGGAGACCGGGGCCGAGACGCTCTGGAAGGTTCCGTTGCCCAGCTGACCGCTGGAATTGCTGCCCCAGGTGAGCAGAGAACCTGCCCGGATGGCCAGGGAGTGCTCGCCCCCGGCCTGGATCTGCTGGATGTTGCCATCCAGCCTGACGGGGAGGGCGAGCTTCTGCATGGTGGCCGGGGCGAGTTGGCCGTAAACGTTGCTGCCCCAGCCCCAGAGGGAGCTGTCCGTCTTGAGGGCGAGAACGTGGCAGGCCCGGGAGGAGCCGCCGGCGCTCACCGCGCTGACCTCGGAGAGGATCTGGATGGGGGTGGTCTGGCAGAAGGTGGAGCCGGCGCCGGGCTGCATGACAGCCATGTTACCGGTGCCGCCGTTGCCCAGCTGTCCATACTGGTTGTCGCCCCAGGCCCAGAGAGAACCGTCGGTCTTGATGGCCAGGGAGTAGGCCCGGCTGGCGCTGACGGCGGAGACGTCGCGCATTATCTGAATGGGGGTGAGGCAGTCGGCCATGGGGTCGCCGCCCGGCGTGTCGGCGCCCAGCTGGCCGGCCAGGTTGGCGCCCCAGGCCCAGAGGGAGCCGTCGGCCTTGAGGGCCAGGGTATGGGCCTCGCCGGCGGCCACGGCAGTGACGGCGTCCATGACCTTCACCGGAGTGGTCTGATCCTGGGCGGAGCCGATCCCCAGCTGTCCGCTGCGGTTGGCGCCCCAGGCCCAGAGGGAGCCGTCAGTCTTGATGGCCAGGGAGTGGGAGGCCCCGGCATATACGGCGGACACCCCGTCCATGACCTTGGCGGGGGTGGCGTGGACGGCGTTGTCCTGCGCCCCCAGGCCCAGTTGGCCGGAGGCGTTGTTGCCCCAGGCCCAGAGGGAACCGTCGGCCTGCACCGCCAGGGAGTGATTGCCTCCGGCGGCCATGCTGGTGACGAAGTCCATGACCTTTACCGGGGCGGCGCGGTCGGCGCTGCCGCCGTCCCCCAGCTGACCCATGCTGCCGCCGCCCCAGGCCCAGAGGGAGCCGTCGGTTTTGAGGGCCAGGGTATGCCGGTCGCCGGCGGCGGCCAGGTTGAAGGCGCCGGGGTTCTCCGCCGCTCCGGCGGGAAGGGCCAGGGCACAGGTCAGAGCCAGGCCCCACAGGGCGGCAAGCCATCGCTTTTTCGTGTTCACAGGGGATCTCCTCCTCCGGGTGGAAACCTTAATATAACTGCAACTATTCTACCCCAGAACGCCCGGTCTGGCAAGGCCCACTTTGGCCCTGCCAGGCCGGGCGTTTTCCTCTGCTCCGACCCCGGAGGGGGCGGGGGAAATTTTGTGAAAAAAGCGCATTGCCGGCGGCGGGGATTTTGTCGAAACACAAGATATGGGGCAAAAAACGGAGGGGACATCAAGAAGCTGTGGTTTTGCGCCGAAAAATAGTTACAAAGAAAAACAGAAATCCCGCTTCCATACGAAAAAAGAGGAAATTGACCTGAAAAAAATGAAAAATCCCCGGAAAAAAATTCAAAAGAAGTATTGCAATTTTGTTACAGACCCTTTATACTAAAAGCACAGTGGAGCGAAATGGAGCAAAAAACCATAAAAAGACATTAAAGTGGGGGGTGAGAGCATGACCGGTACTTATGAACATTCCATCGACGCCAAGGGTCGGCTCTTCATCCCTGCCAAGCTCCGGGAGGAGCTGGGCGTGTCTTTTCACCTGGCCATGGGGGTGGACGCCTGTCTTGCCATCTATCCCCAGGAGACCTGGAACCGCTTCACCGAGAAGTTCGCCTCCCTGCCTATGAGCGTGTCCAAGTCCATGCGCACCCTCTTTGCCAACGCCGCCAAGTGCGAGCTGGACAGCCAGGGGCGCATCGTGGTTCCCCCCAAGCTGCGCAAGTACGCCAAGCTGGACAAGGACGTGGTCATCATCGGCGTCAGCGACCGGGCGGAGATCTGGGCCGCCGAGACCTGGAATGCCCAGGAGGAGGAAGAGATGACCCCGGAGAAGATGTCCGCCTGTATGGAGGCACTGGGCTTCTGATGGAGGAATTTTCTCATAAGCCGGTGCTGCTGGACGAGTGCATTCAGGGCCTGAACATCAAGCCCGACGGCATCTATGTGGACGGCACCCTGGGCCGGGCGGGCCACTCCAGTGAGATCGCCAAACGGCTCACCACCGGCCATCTCTACTGCATCGACCGGGATATCGCCGCCATTGAACACGCCAGGGAGAAGCTCTCCCCCTGGATGGACGCGGTGACTCTCGTCCACGGCAACTTCACCGACCTGACCCGGCTGCTCGCAGAGGCGGGCGCCCCCGCCGCCGACGGGATGCTGTTCGACTTTGGCGTATCCTCCCCTCAGCTGGACGACCCGGCACGAGGTTTTTCCTATATGCATGACGCCCCGCTGGATATGCGGATGGATCAGAGGGAACCCCTTACCGCCCGGACGGTGGTCAATGAGTGGCCCCAGGAGGAGCTGCGGCGCATCCTCTGGCAGTATGGAGAGGAGCGGTATGCCCCCGTCATCGCGGGAGCCGTCGTCCGGGCAAGGGGACAAGCGCCCATCGAGACCACCTTCCAACTGGTGGAGGTGATCCGCGCCGCCCTCCCGGCCCAGGCCCTGCGGGAGAAACAGCACCCCGCCAAGCGCACCTTCCAGGCCATCCGCATCGCCGTCAACGACGAGCTTACCGCGGCGCAGCGGGTCATTGAGCAGGCGGTGCCCCTGCTGGCGCCGGGCGGAAGACTGTGCGTTATCACCTTTCACTCCCTGGAGGACAGGATCGTAAAGACCGGCTATGCTGGCTTCGTCAAGGGCTGTACCTGTCCCCCGGATTTCCCGGTGTGTGTGTGCGGCAAAAAGCCCAGCTTGAAGCTCATCAACAAAAAACCCATTCTTCCCGGGGAGAAGGAGCTGGAGGAAAACCCCCGCTCCCGCAGCGCCAAGCTGCGCATCGCCGAGAAGCTGTAAGAGAGACACAAAAGATCCGCAAGCGGTCAGCGGAGAGGAGAATACCATGGCAAGTGCCGTCAGACGGGGCAGCTACGACCCCTATCGCAATCTTACATATTCCGCCTATGACGGCTCCGCCGCCAGAGTGCTGGACGGGGAGGAAGTCCTCCGCCCCCAGCCTCAGGTACGGCCCCGCCATCAGGAGCTTGCCCGGCCCAAGGTGCAGGTGCGCCAGGCGGGAAAGGTCTCCCTTTTCGCCGTGGCGGGCTTTGCCGCGGTGGCGGCGCTGGCGGTGTTCATTCTGATGAGCTACGTCCAGCTGGCCACGGTGTCCAGCGAGGTGGTGTCCCTGAACAATGAGATGAGCCGCCTTCAGAGCGAGGAGGCTGTGCTCCGGGCCCGCTATGAGCTGGCCTACGACGTAGGCGCCATTGAAAATGCGGTCACTGCCGACGGCTCTATGAGCCGGCCCCAGCTGGGACAGATGGTCTACGTGGACATGACCGAGCCTGACAGCGTGGTGGTCTACGAGCAGGAACAGGAGACGGAGAGCGGACTTTTGGAGACTGTCCGGGAGACGCTGGGCAATCTTCTGGCATATTTTTGAGCCGGGAACCATAGATTGGGTCGAGAAGGCACAGAAAGAGAAAAGGGGCCCCTTTGGGCCCGAGAGGTGAGGGCGTAAGAAAAGTCTTTCTTACGCCCTCCTGTGATGAAAGGGGAGAAACCGCATGGATTGCCGCCAGGAGCGCAGGGAGGAGGGCAGCCGCCCCGTCCCAGACCGAAAGGCCAACCGCACCATCCTCATCCGCACTCTGGTGCTGATGGCGATTTTTGGTGTGCTGACCTTCGCGCCGCTGTTTTTCCGGCTCTATGATATCCAGATCAGGAACCACCAGGATTTTCAGGAGCGGGCCATCCAGCAGCAGACCATGGACAACGCCGTCTCCGCCAACCGGGGCAAGATCAAGGACGCCAACGGCAAGGTACTGGCCCGCTCCGCCACGGTGTACGACGTGATCTTCTCCCCCAACGATTTTGTAAAGGTGCAGGAGAACTGGGACGCCGCCTATGTCAGCGCGGACGGCTCCATCCGCACGGGGAAGGACGGCTACTATCCCCGGCCGGAGGCGGCGGCGGTGGCCCAGGGCCTGGCGGAAATTTTGGGGGGAGACGCGGAAAAGATACAAAAGAGCATCGAGAAGACGGGCAGCTACTACGAGGTGCTGGCCAACCGGGTGGAGAGCGAGACCGAGGAGGCCCTGCGCCAGTTCATCCGGGATCAGCACCTGTCCAACAGCCTGGTGCTCAACCCCACCAGCAAACGGTATTATACTTACGGTTCTCTGGCCGCCCAGGTCATCGGCTGGGTGAACTGGAAAAACGACAACAAGGGCGCCTACGGCATGGAGGCCCTTTACGAGGACGACCTGGCAGGCCGCACCGGCCGGGTGGTCACCGCCAAAAACGGCCGGGGCCGGGAGATGAAATACTCCTTCCAGGACTATTACGACGCCACCGACGGCAACGACCTGAACCTGACTCTGGACGCCACCATCCAGCTCTACTGCGAGCGCATCCTGGAAAAGGGCATCGAGATGTTCGAGGTGCAGGACGGCGGCTTCGTCATCGCCATGGATCCCAACACGGGGGCCATCAAGGCCTGGGCCACCTCGCCCGGCTACAACCTCAACGACCCATGGGGAGTGGTGGATCCGGTGCTGAGCCAGTACCTGGAGTCGGTGCAGAACGACCCCGCCGCCAATGAGGAGGCCTATATGGAGGCCCTGAAGCAGATGCAGCTGCGCCAGTGGCGCAACAGGGCCATCAACGACACCTACGAGCCCGGCTCCACCTTCAAGTCCATGGTGCTGGCGGCGGCCCTGGAGGAGGGCGTTGTCAACGAGAGCACCACCTTCTATTGCCCCGGCTACTACATGGTGGGCGACGACAAGATCGGCTGTTCCAAAAAGGAGCCGGGCCACGGCAGCCAGGATCTGGCCACGGCGGTGGCAAACTCCTGCAACCCCGCCTTCATGATGATCGGCCAGGCCCTGGGGGCGGAGAAGTTTTACGACTATCTGGAGGATTTCGGCTTTCTGGAGGCCACCGGGGTGGATATACAGGGCGAGTCCTCCATCAATCCGGTGAGCGCCAGCCTGATCTGGTCGAGGCAGACCTTTACCGCCCCCAGTACCAAGCAGAACGCCTACCTGGCCACCGCCTCCTTCGGCCAGCGGTTCCAGGTCACCCCCCTCCAGCTCATCACGGCGGCCTCCGCCGTCATCAACGGCGGTCACCTGATGGAGCCCTATGTGATGGAGTCCATCACCGACCCGGACGGGAACATCATCAAGAAAAACGAGCCCACCGAGGTGCGGCAGGTCATCAGCGAGGAGACCTCGGCGCGCTGCCGCACCATTCTGGAGGGCGTGGTGGACGGCGGAACCGGCAAACGGGCCTACGTCCCCGGCTACCGCATCGGCGGCAAGACCGGTTCCTCCGAGACCGTCAAGGCCGGAGAGGATCTCATCATCTCCCGGGGCGAGGACTACACCATCGTCTCCTTCCTGGGCTTTGCCCCCGCCGACGATCCCCAGATCGTGTTCCTGCTGGCTTACAACGCCCCCAAGCCGGTCTCGCCGGGGAGCAACCTGACCTCCCGGGACTACTACATCTCCGGCGGCAATATGGCCGCTATGATGGCCGGCGAGCTGATGGAGGATATCCTGGCCCATATGGGCGTGGAGCGGCATTACTCCGATTCGGAAAAGGCCATGATCGATGTGACGGTGCCCAATCTGGTGGGCCAGACCGCCCAGGTAGGCCAGGAGGCCGCCACCGGCGCAGGCTTCGGCGTGCGTACGGTGGGCGAGGGGGAGACCGTCACTGCCCAGATCCCTGTGGGCGGCGCCAACATCCCCAGCGGCAGCGAGATCGTGCTCTATTTGGGGGAGGAGAAGCCGGCCGACCTGGTCACCGTTCCCGACGTCCGGGGCCAGAGCGCCAGCCAGGCCCAGGAGACCCTGGCCAGGAGCGGCCTGTACCTGAAGGTGGGCGGCAACAGCAACTATATGTCCAAGGAGGCCCGGGTAGCGGGGCAGTCCATCAACGTTGGCACCAGCGTGGAGCGGGGTACCGTGGTGGAATGCCGGTTCTCGGATAATACGATGGTGGATTAAAGGGAAGCGCGGAGCAAGGGGCTGCGAGGGAGCTTGGACTGGAGCGAGGGCGAGCGCAGGGCTGCGAAGCGGCCCGCAGACCAGCCCGAGTCGGATGGAGCGTACCCTTTGCGGGCAAAACGACCGAGCGGTCAGCCCTTTGCATAGCGTGACAGCCCCATCAATAAAATAAAGAGGTGTTCGTATGCGCCTGCACCGGCTGCTGGAGGGCACGGGCTGTATAGGCCCCCTGCCCCGGGACGTGGAAGTAAAGGGCATTTCTTACGACACCAGAACGATAAAGCCCGGCGAGGTATTCGTGGCCTTGCATGGGTACAAGACAGACGGACACAGATATATGTCCCAGGCCCGGGCCCAGGGGGCCGCCGCCGTGGTCTGTGAGGAGGGCCCGGGGATCCGCGTCCCCGACGCGCGGGCCGCCCTGGCCGCCATGTCCGCCAATTGGTTCGGCCATCCGGGGTCGGAGCTGGAGCTGGTGGGAGTCACCGGCACCAACGGAAAGACCACCGTCACCACTCTGCTGTGGAGCGTTTTGGGGGAGGCCCTGGAGACCAAGGTGGGCCTTTTGGGCACCAACGTCAACCGGATAGGGGAGAGGCTGTACCCCGCCCAGCGCACCACGCCGGAGAGCTATGAGACCCAACAGTGGCTGCGCCAAATGGCGGACGGGGGCTGTACTCACGTGGTGATGGAGGTCTCCTCCCATGCCCTGTGCCTCCACCGGGTGGATGGGCTCACCTTTTCTGTGGGGGCCTTCACCAACCTGACCCAGGATCATTTGGACTTTCACAAGACCATGGAGGCGTACCGCCAGGCCAAGGGCCGTCTCTTTGCCCAGAGCCGGGCCGCGGTCATCAACACAGACGATCCGGCGGGAGAATATTATGTAAACCAAATTTCCGGCACCCTTCTCACCTACTCCGCCAGCGGCTCCGCCGCCGGTCTTTGGGCCAAAAATGCGGCCCTCCATCCCGACCGGGTGGAGTTTCAAGCGGTGGCTGGCGGAGAGGAGACAGCTGTGCGGGTCAATATCCCCGGCGGCTTTACGGTGTATAACGCCCTGTGCGTTCTGGGCTGCGCCCGGGCGCTGGGGATCTCCTTGCCTGCGGCGGCGGGGATCCTGGCCCGCGCCCAGGGGGTCAAGGGGCGCATGGAGGTGGTTCCCACCCCCGGCCCCGGCACGGTCATCATCGACTATGCCCACACTCCCGACGCCCTGGAAAACGCCCTGACGGCTCTTCGGGGCTTTACCGGGGGGCGGCTCATCTGCCTGTTTGGCTGCGGCGGCGACCGGGATCGGGGCAAGCGGCCCATCATGGGCTCCATCGCCCAGGGGCGCAGCGATCTGTGCGTGGTCACCTCCGACAATCCCAGAACGGAGGCGCCGGAGGCGATCATCGACGATATCCTGGCGGGAATGGAGGCGGATGAGGCCTCTATCCTGGTGGAGCCTGACCGTCCCACCGCCATCCGCCTGGCCCTGGAGCAGCTCCGGGAGGGGGATGTGCTCCTGCTGGCGGGGAAGGGCCATGAGACCTATCAGGAGGTCAAGGGTGAGAAACGGCACATGGATGAACGGGAGCTGGTGGCCGCATATTTTTCCTGACGGTTGCCAAAATCCTCCCCATGTGATACAATACCCGCTTGCGTGAGGCGGGAGGAAGTGTTCCCGAGAGAAAAGCGCTGGAGGTCTAAAAATGGGTAATATCAACGCGGATATCCTGCTGGTGATTGGGGTGAGCTTCGTCCTCACCGCCTTTCTGGGGCGGCTGCTGATCCCCGTTCTGCGGGCGCTGAAGGCGGGCCAGTCCATCAAGGAGATCGGCCCCAGCTGGCACATGGCCAAGCAGGGCACCCCCACCATGGGCGGGCTTATGTTTATCATCGCCATCGGCGTGGTGGTGGCCGGCTTCAGCTTCCGGGGCCACATTCAGAACGGCGACTTCGGCGGGCTCTATGTTTTCGGCTTCGCCCTTATTTTCGGCGCCATCGGATTCATTGACGACTATATGAAGGTAGTCCACCACGAGAATACCGGCCTTACCGCCGGGTGGAAGTTCCTTCTGCAGCTGGCCGCCGCCATTTTGATGACGGTGCTGCTGCGAAACGAGAACTATCTGGATCCCAACCTCTATATCCCCTTTGTCAATGTTTCCGTCCCCCTGCCCTGGCCGGTGTACATGGTCTTCGCCGCCTTTGTTATGGTGGGCACGGTGAACGCGGTGAACATTACCGACGGGCTGGACGGCCTGTCCTCTTCGGTGACGATCCCGGTGGCGGCGTTTTTCGTCGTGATGACCGCCCAGTGGAACAAGGGAGAGCTGACGGTCTTTGCCGCCGCCCTGCTGGGCGGCCTGCTGGGCTTTTTGCTTTATAACCACTATCCCGCCCAGGTCTTTATGGGGGATACCGGCTCCCTGTTCCTGGGGGGCGCGGTGTGCGGCCTGGCCTTTGCCACGGATATGCCCCTGGTGCTGGTGCTGGTGGGGATCGTCTATATTGCCGAGACCCTCTCCGACATCATCCAGGTCGCCTATTTCAAGCTGACCCACGGAAAGCGTATTTTTAAGATGGCTCCTCTCCATCACCACTTTGAGATGTGCGGGTGGAAGGAGCGGAAGGTGGTGGCGGTCTTCTCCGCCGTATCCATCCTGTTTTGCCTCCTCGCCTATCTGGGCGTAATGGGGCGGTATCAGATCTAAGAGGCAAAGGGAGCGGGGAAGCGGATTTTGCGATAGCGTGAGGTGGTGCGGTCATGGCAAAACGGGATCTGACAATGGAACAGCAGCTGGCCCGGGGCCCATTGGATCTGCCCTTTTTGATGCTGGCGGTGCTGCTCACCGTCATCGGCGTTATCATGGTCTTCTCCGCCTCCTACGCCACCGCGATCAACGAGGATCGCGCCGCCACCTACTACTTTGCCCGGCAGGCCATTTTTGCCGTGGCGGGCCTGGTGGCCATGTACGTCACCTCCAAGATCAACTACCAGCAGTTTCGCTGGATGTCTATTTTTGCGCTTGGGCTGGCCTTTTTCCTGCTGGTGCTGGTGCTGATCCCCGGCTTCCACACCAATCGGGCCGATGGAGTCAAACGGTGGCTCAGGGTGCCGGGTATCGGCTCCTTCCAGCCCTCTGAGGTGGCAAAGCTGGGCGTCACCCTCTATTTTGCCGCCCGGATGAGCAAACGGCAAAGCGAGAAAAAGCGGGAGTATAACCGCCGGACATATTCCGGGGTCATCCTCAAGTGGCTGGACGACATCGGCTTTATGGAGCTGGTTCCCTACGGCCTGATCCTGCTGGCCATTATGATCCTCATGCGTCTGGAGCCCCATATGTCAGGTACGATCCTGGTGCTGGTGCCCGCCGCCGCCATCCTGTTTGCCGGCGGGGTGAAGCTGCGCTGGTTTGGCGTGGGCATCGCCGGCGTGGCGGGCATCCTGGCCCTGTCCATGACCGGCTACCAATCCACCCGTATCCTGGTGTGGCAGGATCCCTGGGCCTATCCCAGGGACGGCGGCTTCCAGATCATTCAGTCCCTCTATGCTATCGGCTCCGGCGGCCTGTTCGGCGTGGGCTTCGGCCAAAGCCGCCAGAAGCAGCTCTTCCTCCCCGAGCCGGAAAACGACTTCATCTTCTCCATCGTCTGCGAGGAGCTGGGCCTGATCGGAGCGGGACTCATTCTGGCCCTGTTCGTCATGCTTATCCTGCGGGGCTATTGGATCGCCCTCCACGCAAGAGACCGGTTCGGCTCTCTGCTGGCGGTGGGCATCACCACCCTGCTGGCCGTCCAGGTATTTCTCAATATCTCGGTGGTCACCAACTTCCTGCCCACCACCGGCATCTCCCTGCCCTTTTTCAGCTATGGCGGCACGGCGCTGATGATACAGCTGGTGGAGATGGGGATCGTTCTCAGCGTCTCCCGGCAGATACCGGTCACAAAACAGGGTTAGGAGCGCGGAGCAAGGGACTGCGAGGGAGCTTGGACTGGAGCGAAGCCGAGCGCAGGGCCGCAGGGCGGCCCGAAGA
>NZ_CALPCU010000040.1:0-11058 GCF_943193085.1 Vermiculatibacterium agrestimuris
CCCCCCCCCCCCCCCCCCCCCCCCCCCCCCCCCCCCCCCCCCCCCCCCCCCCCCCCCCCCCCCCCCCCCCCCCTCTGTTTTGGAGAGATGGCGATCAGGTGTGAGACGCCAAATACTGGATGGCATACTGAGCGTGAAGGGCCGCCGAAATACGAAGGCTGTCCTCGTCGATGTCAAAGTGTCCGTTGTGGTGCGGCGCGGATTCCTTGTCACGGAAGCCGCCGCCCACGAAGACGAAGAGCCCGCCCACCTTCTCCATGAAGATGGCGAAATCCTCTCCCGCCATAAGGGGGGGCATATCGTAGAAGCAGTCCTCTCCGAAGAGCTCCGCAACGACCTTCTGGCCGAAGGCGGTGTTCTCCTCGGTGTTGATGACGGCGGGAGTTCCCTTGAGATGGTGGATCATCTCGCTCTTGGCCCGGAAGGCCGCCGCCGTGTTCTCCGCGATGCGGTTGATCATCACCGGATACTGGTCGCTGAGCGCCGGGTCAAAATAACGCAGATTGCCCTCCAAAATGGCCTCGTCGGCGATGGCGTTGAAGCGCTGGCCCGCCGTGAGCTTTCCGATGGTGACCAGTCCGACATCTTGGGGGAAGAGCTCCCGGCTGACAATGGTCTGGAGGTTCATTACGATAGAGGAGGCCGCCACGATGGCGTCGATCCCCTGATTGGGCGTGGAGGCGTGGGCGCCCTTACCTGTGATCTTCAGGGTAAACAGGTCGGTGCCTGCCATCCGGGCCCCTGGGGCGCAGGAGATACGGCCCACCGGGATGTCGGCCCAGATATGAATGCCGAAGCAGTGGTCAATGCCCTCCAGGTAACCTTCCTTGTCCGCGATCTGGACGGTGCCGCCGAATTCCTCCCCCGACTCAAAGAAGAGCTTCACCGTACCCGCGATCTCCTCCCGAAGATCCATGAGGATGTGGGCGGCGCCCAACAGGGCGGCGGTGTGGCCGTCGTGACCGCAGGCGTGCATAGACCCTTCCACCTGAGACTTATAGGGAGGTTCTCCCAGCTCCTGGATGGGAAGGGCGTCCATATCGGCCCGGAGAGCAATGGTCTTCCCAGGCTTGCCGCCCTGGATGGTGGCCATGACGCTTGTGGAGCCGGGGATCACCTCAAAGGGGATGCCGAGCTTTTCCAGCTCCCGCTGAACCAGCTTGGAGGTCTCGAACTCCTGCAGGCTGAGCTCCGGATGCATATGGAGATGGCGCCGCAGCTCGACCATATAGGGCTGGTATTTTTTTGATAATTCCAGAACCATACCCATTCCTCCTTACAGCATTTTTACAACGACGCCGGCGATGAGGACAGAGGAGATAGTGACGGTGACGAAGCCGGCGGTGACCATCTTGGGCAGCATATAATTCTCAATGGCGATGCGCTCCTCCTCGTTGGAGGACATGGCGTTGGCCACCTCTTTGGGGATGAACATGGTGGTGGGGAAGCCGAAGGTGCAGGTGAGGCCCAGGGAAATGGCCATGCCGGGGGCTATATGGAGAACCTTACTCAAAATGAGGCCGGATACGGCAACGCCCACAACGCCGGTGACCAGAAGCAGAAGCAGGGGAACCAGCATATCGATCAGCTGTTGGGGGGTGGTATTGGCCAGATTGGTAAAGATGATCACGGTGGTGGTAAAGACGATCATCCCATTGGACTCCGTCTGGGGCAGGATATTCTTCTCCAAAAAGCCCAGCTCACTGAAAAGAATACCGAACAGAAGGGCAAATACAAAGAAATGGATCGTGCCATTGGTCAGGCCGGCGCAGAACTGGGACAGGGCCGCCACCAGGCCCAGCTTCAGAAGCTTTATAGAGGGCTTGTTCAGGGACTTGGGCAGCTCCAACAGCTTCCGCTTGGCCTCTCCGGCGGCAGCGGCGGCGTCACCGTGGGCGTAGAGTGCGATGTTCCCCTTGTCCTTCAAAAAGCTTTGGGCATCCTTCCGAAGCAGGATGGAGGCCACAGGAATACCCACAAAGTTCTGGGCCACCAGAACCAGGATCACAAAGCTGCTCAGATCGGCCAGCCCCTTTTCTGTCAGGGTGCTGGTCATCAGCAGGGCCGCCGTGTTGGCGCCGGCAAAGATGGGGGCGCCGGCAATGGCCATGTCGTGCCCCATGAGAAGGGGGCAGACCACTACGATGAGCGCCACGCCGCAGATCACACATACCAGGCTTACCACCACAGTTTTCCACTGCCGCTTCAGCTCCGGGAAGTCGATCATGGTTCCCATGGAGGTGATCAGAATGCCAATAAGTACATTGGCGATGCCGGTCACCGCCGCCGTGTCGAAAATGTCGGCGGGCAGGCCGCACCAGAATGCGATGAGCAGGACTACCGCGATCACCAGGGTGGCCGACAGGATGGCCCGGGTCTTTTCCGCTACGATCTCGCCCAGGGCGAAGATGGCCAAAAGAACGCAAAAGGCTTGTACTGCAGTCATAAAAATTCCTCCTTTTTGTCGTACTAATTACTTCTCTCTTCTTTCCCGCGCCCCGCCGTCCTCTCCTCTGCGGCGGGGATCCTCCCTCATTTCTTCATGGGCACCACTCCTTTTTTGTCTGTTTTCAACAGTATCTTCCTGCGGGAACATAGATTTCTCAACAATTATAACAAGAGAACGATTCCCTGCCTAATCTGAGTTAGGCAAAACAGAGTCATGTTTACAAGTTATAGTGAACTGGATTTTGCAGGGGTGTTATGCTTTTTGGGCAAAAAAGATCTGCCGCAAAACAACTGTTTTGTGGCAGATCTTTTTTCTTGGTTATGCAGTTATTTTATCTGTCCCCCGTAGTGTCTTTTCAGCACGCTTATAAATCGCTCCGCTTCAGGAGAAAGCGGCGCTTTTTGCCGCTTGACCCAGCCCACGGTGATCTCCATGCGGTAGTCCAGGATGGGCTTGCAGGCGATGCCCAGTTCGCTGTATAATTCCCGGTTCTTCCACCGCATGCCAAACATTACCGCATCCGTAGTGCGAAGCAGGCTGATGATAGCGCCCTCGTTGTTAAACAGCATGACCCGCTTGGTGCGCTTCCGGAGGCTTTCTCCGTTGACCATGGCATGGGAGGTGAGGATGGAGAAGTCATCATCCGGATACCGCAGTACCGTATATTTAAACACATCCTCTATGGATACCGCTTCCCGCTCATAAAGGGGACTATTAGGCCCCAAGTAGACGTGCCAGATATCGGTATCCACCGGATGAAATTCCAACTGCTTATTGCGCAACAGGCAGTTGACCTGGCTTTGCTGAATGGGATTGATGTGGATGACGCCCACTTCTGAACGCAGTTGATGAACGTCCTCAATGATCTCGGACAGCCGCCTCTCCCGGAAGGTGAATTGGATACTCTTCTCCCGGTACCACTTGTATAGCTCTTGAAGCATCCGTGTGGAGGTAAGGGTGGGAAAAGCGGACACGGAAAGCATACGGGGGATCTCCTCTCTGGACATCCGCTTGATGATCTCCAGCCGCTCCAAAACTCCACAGGTGTGCTGATACAGCTGCTGGCCCTCTTCGGTGAGTTGGATTCCTTTATTGTCCCGTGAAAACAGCTTCAGGCCCAATTCTTCCTCCAGCTTTTGAAGAGAACGGCTCAAGTTGGGCTGTGTCATCAACAGGGCCTCTGCAGCTTTGTTGATGCTCCCCCGTTCAGCTGTCTCCTTAAAGTAGTAGAGCTGTTGGAGCTGCATCTCTGATCCCTCCTCTTTTGAACAAGTTTAGTTGGAGGCCCGGCTCCAGGTGCGGGGGGAGAGCATGATGAGCAGGGGGAAGATCTCCAGCCGGCCCAGGAGCATATTCAGGATGAGCACCAGCTTGGAAAGGGGGGAGAACATGGCGTAGTTACCGGTGGGGCCCACCATGTCCAGGCCGGGGCCGATGTTGTTGAGGCAGGCCAGCATGGCGGTGAGGTTGGTCTCCAGAGAGAAGTTGTCCAGGGAGAGCAGGAGCAGGGAGATGACGCCGATGGCGCAGTAGGCGGTCATATAGGTATTGACGCCCTGCAGGGTCTCGGCCTCCACGGTGCGGCCCTCGATCTGCACCAGGTTCACACTTCTGGGGTGGAGCATCTGGCGCATCCGGGCGCCCAGGGATTTGAACAGAAGGACGATCCGGGCGCACTTGATGCCGCCGCCGGTGCTGCCGGCGCAGGCGCCCACCACCATGAGCACCACTAAGATGGTGCGGGAGAGCTGAGGCCACAGGTTGAAGTCTGCCGTGGCGAAGCCGGTGGTGGTCATGATGCTGGACACGGCGAAGGCCGCGTCGTGGAGGGCGGAGCGGATACTGCCGCCGTAGAGGGGGAGCACATCCACTGTGATGATGGCCATCGCGCCCAACATGATGGTGAGGTAAAGCCCCAGCTCCTCGCCCCGCAGGGCCTGGCGGAACTTGCCCATGAGGAGGAGAAAGTAGACGGTGAAATTGACCCCGAAAAGGGCCATGAAGACGGTGCAGACGGTCTGAATGTAGGGAGAATAGCCTGCGATGGAGTCGTTTTTGACGCCAAAGCCGCCTGTGCCGGCGGTACCGAAGGCGGTACACAGGCTGTCAAAGAGGGACATGCCGCCCGCCAGCAGGAACAAAACGTTCAGGACGGTGAGGGCGATGTAGATGAGATAGAGGATGGCGGCGGTCTGGCGCAGCTTGGGCACCAGCTTGCTCACCGAGGGGCCGGGACTTTCCGCCCGAAGGAGGTGGACGCTGTAACCCCCTCTGCCCATGGGCACCACCGCCAGCAGGAACACCAGGATGCCCATGCCGCCCAACCAGTGGGTGAAGGAGCGCCAGAACAGCAAGCCCCGGCTCATGGCCTCCACATTGGTGAGGATGGAGGCGCCTGTGGTGGTGAAACCGGAGACGGTCTCAAAAAAAGCGTCGATGTAATGGGGGATCTCCCCGGAAAGACGAAAGGGGAGAGCGCCCACGGCAGAGAGGACGATCCAACCCAGGCCGGTGATGAGAAAGCCCTCTCTGGCATAAAAGCGGCGCTGGGCCTTCCGGCAGCAGCTCCACAGCAGCACTCCCGCCCCGGCGGAGAGGGCCATGGTGGTGAAAATGGCCCGGAGGGCGGCCTGCTCCCCGTCCACAATAGAGATGAGAGCGGGGGGAAAGAGGAAGAGACACTCCAGCAGCAGCAGGAAGCCCAGCAGCTTGCCGATCATTTTACCGTTCATGTGAAAGCGCTCCTCAATCCGCGAAAATGGCGTCCAGATCGTTGATGATCCGGCCCTCTGCAGTGACGACGATCATGGTGTCCCCGGCGGTGAAGCTGCTGTCGCCCTTGGGGATGATGGTGCGGCCCTGGTGAGTGATACAGGCGATGAGGATGCCGCTTTTCAGCGGGATATCCATGAGCTTTTCCCGCTGGTGCCGGGTCTCCGACCCCACCAGGAACTCCAGAGCCTCCACCTGGCCGTCGATGATGGAGTGGAGGGAGATCACACTGTCGATGCCGGCGGCGGAGGACATGGCCCGGACATAGCGGACGATGTTAGCGCAGCACAGCCCCTTGGGACTGATAACAGAGCCGATGCCCACCTTGCGGAAGACGTCGTAGTACTCGATGCGGTTGATTTTGGTGATGACCTTGCCCACGCCCAGGTGGCTGGCCAGCATGGACAGCACCAGGTTCTCCTCGTCCATGCCGGTGAGGGTGATGACGGCGTCAAAGGAGCGCAGCCCCTCGGCGTCCAATACGTCCTGGCGGGAGCCGTCCCCCTCGATGACGGTGGCCCGGGGGAGGGACTCCACCAGCTTGACACAGCGCTCGTGATCCCGCTCGATGATCTTCACGGCGATGCCGCTGTCCAGGCAGCGCTTGGCCAGGTAGAAGGCGATGCGGCTGCCGCCGATGATAAGCAGGCTTTTTACCTTATGCTCCACCAGCCCCAGATTTTTTACCAGCAGGGCCAGATCCTGAAGGGCGGCGGTGACGAAGAGGGTGTCCCCCGCATGAAGGACGAAGGAGCCGCCGGGGATATGTATGCCATCCTCCCGCTCAACGGCGCAGACCAGTACGTTGACCCGGGCGATGTCGTAGAGCTTGGTCAGTGGGATGCCGTCCAGCTTGGAATGCTCGTCCACCGGAATGGCCACGATCTCCACCCGGCCCCGGGTGAAGGACTCCCGCTTGAGGAAGGAGGGGAACTGGAGCAGCTGGTAGGCCTCGTGGGCGGCGGCCTGCTCCGGGTTTACTGTCAGGGACAGGCCCAGCTCTTCCCGCATGGCGATGAGCTGGTCGGAGTACTCCGGATTGCGGATGCGGGCGATGGTGTGCTTCGCCCCCAGCTTCTTGGCGGTGAGACAGGTGAGCAGGTTCAGCTCGTCCCGGCTGGTGGCGGCGATGAGCACCTCCGCCCGCTCCACCCCCGCCTCCCGGAGGGTGGCCATGGAGGCGCCGTTGCCGGTGACCGCCATGACGTCGAACTGCTCGGCGCTCTGGCTGAGAACCAGCGGGTTGGAGTCGATGATGGTGACGTCGTGGCCCTCGGTGGAGAGCTGGGCGGCCAGAGCGGCCCCCACCTTGCCGTCGCCAACGATGATGATATTCATGACCTTCCGCCTTTCGCGTTAGGATAGTTGGAAGCTTAATGATTTATTATATCACGCAGGAATTTTCTTGCAAGAGGAAAAAACGCCCCGGCCTCAGTTGAGGTCGGGGCGGCGGGCTTTATTCCGCGGGTTCGGTTTCGGGCTCCTGGGGCCGTTCCAGGCCCAACTCGCAGAAACGCATAAGCACGGCGGCCACCTCCGCCCGGGAGGCGGAGGACTTGGGCTCCAGAAGGCCGTTCTTCTTTCCCGTAAGGATCCCCACTTCCACCGCCCACTGCAGGGCGGTTTGGGAGTAGCGGCTGGCGTGATCGGCGTCAGGGAAGCCGGCCAGGCTCTCTTCGCTCTTGGGCTGGCCCACATAGCGCCAGAGCATGGTGACCAGCTGTTCCCGGGTGACCTCCGCGTCGGGGAGCACCCCGTTGGAGACCCCGCTCTGGACGGCCCAGCCCTGGCCCTTGACGAACCAGGTGTTTCCGCCGGTGGTGTCCACGCCGTCATACCGGGCCAGCACAGTCATCAGCATGGCCCGGCTCATGGTGGTCTCGGGGCTGAAGAGAGTGTTCTTTTTGGTGCCGTTCATGATCCCGCGGTCATAGACGCAGAGCACGGCGTCATGGTACCAGGCGTTGGGAGCCACATCGTCAAAGGGGGACTGGGAAATGGGCTCCGAGGGAAGCGCCGCGGCCTCCGGGACTGTCTCCTCCTGCGCCAGGGCGGCGGGGAGGAGGCTCAGGGCCATCACGAAGGTCAGCAGGGTGGAGATTACGCGCTTTTTCATCGGTCATCGATCCTTTCTCATTACTCTATCTATTTTTAATGATAGTTTACCACGAAAAAGAGCGAACTGCAACGAAAAAATGACACAGTGCGTCCTTTCCGCAAAAGCAAGCGGCCCCTCCCGTGGGAGAGGCCGCATTCCTTCACTTTTTCATCTGGAAGGGCACCATTTCCACCCTTACAAAGTAGCCCTGGTCGTGTTTGCAGACCCAGCAGTACTCCGGGGGACGCTCGGCGGTGACCACATAGCCGCAGTTGAGGCACATCCACTCGCAGGCGCTTTCGTTGACGAAGAGCTTGCCCTGCTCCAGCAGATCGGCGAACTGGCCGAAGCGGTCGCCATGCACCTTTTCGATGCGGGCCACGTTGGAGAACAGGTGGCTGATCTCCGGGAAGCCCTCGTCCTTGGCCATGTGGGCGAAGGCCATATAGTCGTGCTCGTACTCCTGGTATTCGTTGTGCTGAGCGGCCCGCAGGTGCTCCAGAACGGTGGAGTAGAGGTCGATGGGATAAGTCCCGTCAATGGCGATGTTCTCCCCGGAGCACTTTTCCAGATAGTCGTAGAAGGCCCGGGCGTGGGCCATCTCCTGGTCGGCGGTGAAGCGGAAGACCGCCTCCACCACATAAAGGCCGTTTTTTTTGGCAAGGCCGGCGGAGAAGGTGTAGCGGTTGCGGGCCTGGCTCTCTCCGGCGAAGGCGCGCAGGAGATTGCGTTTGGTCTCACTGTTTTCAAAGGAAACGGACATGGTGATACCCCCTTTGTGTAGATGGTATCAGCATGTCCGTTTTGCGGTGCTTTATTCCAATTATTTCAAAACCGGGCTCACAGCTTCAGCGGTTCCTTGTAAAAATCGGCCATATGGGCGGCGTAGGCCCCGGGGGACAGACCCATCACCGAGGAGAAGTCGTGGATGAAGTGGGACTGGTCGTAGTAGCCCAGCTCCTGGGCCAGGAAGGTGAGGGGGACAGGCCCCGCCGACAGGCGGCGCACCGCCTGGTTGACCCGGGTCACCCGGAGGAAGGATTTGGCGCCCATACCGGCCCCTTGGCGCAGCAGCCGGGACAGGTGCCGGGGCGACCAGCCCAGGCCGGCGGGGCTTTCTCCGGCGGAGAGGGCCCTGAGCATAGGCCCGGCGGGATTTTCGAACCGGGGCCGGGCCAGGAGAAGAGAATCTACGGCCCGGACGAAGGCGGGCAGGCTTTCGGCGGCGCGGAAGGCGTCGGACACGGCCCGCTCCAGCTCGGGGGCGGTATCGGAGAGGGGGAACACCCGGTCGGCAAGCTCCCACAGGGGAAGGCCGGTGAGGCCGTAAAGGCCGCCGGGGGGACACTCCACGAAGAAGCGAAAGGGACACAGGCCCAGGTCGTTTTGGACGGTGGTCAGCCGGGTGCTGGGGCCGAAGAGCTGCCCGGTGAGGCCGCCGGGGGACAGCTCAAAGACCAGGCAGCCCGAGGCGTCGGGAACCAGGGTGAGGAGATCCCCGTGCTCCGCCCCCTCGGGAGAGGTCAGGCAGAGGGTGTAGTGGGCCACCATCCCCCGCAGGACGGGGTGGGGGAGGAGGTAGATGTGGGTGGCGGTGCGGCGGTATGCGGGAGCGTTGTAGGTCAGCTCCATGACGGGCCCTCCTGCGTCAGGAAGGCGTCCAGAAGGGCGCGGGCCTGGGCGATGGGGTCGCCGTCCATGTCCAGCCAGTGGACGTCCCTGTCCTTCTTGAACCAGCTCACCTGCCGCTTGGCGAAGCGCTTGATGGCCCGGCCCAGCTCCTCGGCCAGGGCCTCCACGGTGGGCAGCGCTCCGGTGAGGTAATGGAGGATGTAGCGGTACTCCAGCCCCAGGCCCTCCAAAAATTCGTCGGAGACCCCGTTTTTGCGCAGGTCTGCCACCTCCTCGATCATGCCCGCGTCCAGCCGGGCCCAGAGCCGGCGGTCAATGCGGCGGCAGACCGTCTCCCGGGGGTAGGTCACCCCCAGGGTGAGCACGTCATAGCGGGGATCGCGCTCCGCCTCGGCGTGGGGATCCTCACCGTTTTCCAGCTTTTCGATGAGCCGAACCAGCCGGGGGCGGTTGTGGAAGCAGTCCTCGTCCAGCGCCACGCCGGCGGCGGTGAGCCTGTCCCGGAGGGCGTCTGTGGGCAGGGCCTCCAGAGCGGCGCGCAGGGTGGGGTCGGGGGGGGCGTCATGGAAAACGTAGCCCTCGGCCACGGCCCGGAGGTAGAGCCCGGTGCCCCCCACCAGGAAGGGAAGGCGGCCCCGGGCGAGGATGCCGTCGATGGCGGCGTAGGCCTCAGTCTGGAACCGGGCCACGGAGTACTGCTCTCCGGGCTGGGCCACGTCCAGGAGATGGTGGGGAACCCCCTCCATCTCTTCCGCCGTGATCTTGCCGGTGCCCAGGTCGAGACCCCGGTAGACCTGCCGGGAGTCGGCGGAGACGATCTCGCCGCCATACGCCTTGGCCAGCGATACGCCCAGACCGCTCTTGCCGCAGGCGGTGGGGCCTAAAATGACGATGAGCTTGGGCTTGGACATGAGAACGCCTCCTTTCAGGGGCCGTTTTTTGTATTGTAGCAGAAAAGGGCAAAAAGGACAAGGCGATCGGTAAGAGATTTGACAGTTGGGGGAGAATTAAGTAAAATAAAATATCAAATGTTGATGAAAGGAGACGTGTATGGGCTTTTTGTCTCCGTCCTATTTTCTCTTTTTCCCCGTGGCCGCCCTGGTCTATTTCCTTCTGCCCCAAAGGCTCCGGAATTTCTGGCTGCTGGGATGCAGCTGGTTTTTCTACCTGTGCGCCGGGCGGTCATACTTCCTGTTTCTGCTGACTGCGGTACTGGTGAGCTACCTTGCCGCGCTGGCTCTGGAACGGCGGAAGAGCAGGGGGGTGCTGGTGGGGGCCCTGTGCCTTTTTATCGGGGCTCTTGTGGTATTCAAATATCTGGAATTTGGCCTGTCGCTGGTAACGGGGATATTGGGGGCGGCAGGACTGGATTGGTCGCCGGCAGTGCCCAAGCTGCTGCTTCCGGCGGGCATCTCCTTTTACTTTTTCACCGCCATGGGTTACCTCATCGACGTGTACCGGGGGAAGCTGCCGGCGGAGCGGAGCTTTGTCAAATGCGCGCTGTTCCTCTCCTTTTTCCCCTATCTGCTCTCCGGCCCCATTGGGAGAGGGCCGTCGCTGCTGCCTCAGTTTAATAGTTTACATAAATTTAATTATGTAAACTTAAAGGAGGGGCTGCTCCGCTTCCTCTGGGGGGCGTTTAAGAAGCTGGTGCTGGCAGACCGGCTGGCGGTGGTGGTGGACACGGTGTTTGCCGCCCCACAGAATTACGGCGCGCTCCAGGTCATCCTGGCCGCCTGCGCCTTTTCCATCCAGATCTACTGTGATTTCTCCGCCTATTCGGACATGGCTGTGGGTTCGGCCAAGGCCATGGGCTTCACCCTGATGGAGAACTTCCGCACCCCCTACTTCTCCCGCTCCATCGCGGAGTTCTGGCGTCGGTGGCACATCTCCCTGTCCTCCTGGTTCCGGGACTACCTGTACATCCCCCTGGGGGGAAGCCGCCGGGGCACAGGGCGGAAGTATCGGAACCTGCTCATCGTCTTTGCCGTCAGCGGCCTTTGGCATGGGGCGGCTTTGTCCTTCCTGGTGTGGGGGCTCCTCAACGGCCTCTATCAGGTGGCGGGGAGCCTGAGTGAAAAGCCCCGGAGGGCCCTCCGGGGAGCGG
>NZ_CALPCU010000041.1:0-8918 GCF_943193085.1 Vermiculatibacterium agrestimuris
CCGGCCGGAAGCGGAACCACGCCGCCCCTTTCTCATAAAAATACCGCCCCCCTTTCCAGGGAGGCGGTATTTTTTATCGGTCTCTTTCTTTTATCCCACCGGTGGTTCGTAGTCATAGACGCGCTCCCGGAGCGCCTCCTTCAGTCCCAGCTTCTCCAGAGCGGCCATCACCGAGGTCTGGCTCTTCTGGGGCGTGAAGGTGAAGTCCCGGCCCTGGGTGGAGCGCTCTCCGTCCTTATTCACGTAAGTCCAGGACAGGGAGAGGTTAATGTCGCTGATATAACAGTTCTCCTGCCGCTCCCTGTCGTCCAGCAGGTAGCGGCGCACCCGGCCGGCGGCCATGTCCTCCTGGAACGCCTCCCAAATCGCCTGGGCGGCGGCGTCGGTGAAGGTCAGGTCATCGCTGCCGGTGTCCCGCACCACAAGGGAAGACGGCTGCTGGAGGAGCATCGCCGCTTCCTCCGACTCCATGCTGATCTCCAAGTCCTCCCAGTACTCCTCCTCTGTCACAGCCTGGGTGATCCAGCCGCCGGTGGCCTTCAGGTCGTCCCCCGTCACACTGTCCCAGAAGTACTGCCAGTAGGCCGTCTCCACCACCTCCGGGTCGTTCAGCAGGGCGTTAAGCTGGCCGGCGTAGGTGGACAGGTCGTCCAATGCCTCCGCCCGAATGGGCAGCGGGTCATACCAGCGGTCGACTACGCTGCCGTCGGCCATGGCGTAGCTCAGACGCAGGTACTGGGTATCCATGATCTGGTACCGGCCCTCCTCTTCCCAGCCGGCGTAGCTGCCCCGGTTTTCCTTGAACGCCCGCAGGGCGTCTATGTCGGCGTTGAGGGCCTTGTGAAGCTCCACCACCCGCTGGATATCCGCCGGGTCGTCGAAGTTCTGGTCAAAATGCCGCCCGTCGTCGTCGGGATGGGTATACACGCCGTAAACCGAGACGCTCACCACCTTGGCCGGGTCGGGCGTCCAGCGCTGGAAGCCCGTGAAGTCGGAGCGCACCCCCCACATCAGGGCCAGCACGGCCAGACCTAGGGCGAAGCAGCCTTTCCAGCTCTCGGCAAAGACCCGAAGGGTCTTTTTCAGCAGCATCCGCCCGGCGAAGGCGCCGATGACGGCGCACAGGGCGGTGAGCAGAATGTAGACCCCGGGGCCAAAGGAATAGAAGAAGTTGACATAGAGCACCAGGCCGCACAGAAGGCCCACGCATATGCCCAGGCCGTACTGGAACACCGGCCGCACCCAGCCCACGGTGACGATATCTCCCGCGCGCTCCAGCTGGCGCAGGCGGTAGACCCCCAGGGCGATGACGGTGAAGGCCGCGCCCAGCACCACGCAGTAGCCCGACGCCGCCATCACGCTGTCCAGCTGGATATAGTTGTCCCCCCGGGTCAGCAGGTAGATGATCTGATAGACCGGGGTGCACCACCGGGCGGGGTCGGAGTAAGAGAGAAAGCTGCCGTTGTAGTTGTAGAGCAGATTCTCTCCGGCGAAGTCCATCAGGGCGCACAGGCCGATCACCAGGGCGTTGAGGATGCCGTAGAACACCGGCAGGGCCAGGATGTGGCCGGTGAACATGGCGATGCAGGTGGTAAAGCAGAAGAAGAACATGGGACAGACGGTGGCGGTGACCAGCCACAGGCTCAGCCCCCGCAGATCCAGCGCCCCCGCGCCCAGCTCGATGACCGCCGAGACAAGGTACAAAAGCAGGTTGGGAACCAGGAAGAAGCACAGGCCGGTGAGCCAGTTGGTGAGAAACAGCCCCTCCCGGCGGATGGGCAGGGAGTGGTAGAGCTGCACCGCCCGGTGATCCATCAGGTAGGAAAACAGGGCCATGGCCGTTATGGCGCCGAAGACCAGCCCCACCACGGGCATGGCCACCGTGGCCACATTCAAAACGCCTTTCACGTCCAGCATCCGGGCGTTGACGGGACTGCGGCTCAAAAGCAGCTCCACCGGCAGCAGAAAGGCCAGGATGGCGGTGTAGATACCCCAGATGGGCCAGAACCGGGTCACGTTTTTCCGGAACAGGGTGGGATTGAACCATCCCCGGAATTTAGAGGACGACGTCGCGGACACCATAGTCCTCACCTCCCAGCTCATAAATAAAGATCTCCTCCAGCGTCAGGGGCAGCGCGTCGATCAGGATGGGGGAATAGACCGCCAGCCGGTTGGTGATCTCGTCGGCCCGGCCCCGGACGATGAGGGTGTGGATCCGTCCCACCTGGGACACATTGAGCACCTCCATGTCCTCGGGAAGCTGGGGCAGCTCCTTGGTCTGGAACACCACCTGCATCTTCACCAGGTTCTCCTGGAGGTCGCTGAGCGTCCGCTCCACAAGCACCTTGCCCTTGGAGAGGATGCCCACGTGGTCGCACACATCCTCCAGCTCCCGCAGGTTGTGGGAGGAGACCAGAACGGTGGTGCCATCCTGGGCCACGTCGGACATGAGCAGGCTCCACACCTGCCGGCGCATCACCGGATCCAGGCCGTCCACCGGCTCATCCAGCACCAGGATCTCCGGCCGGCAGCACAGGGCCAGCCAGAAGGCCGCCTGCTTCTGCATGCCCTTGGACAGGCGGCGGATGGGCCGCTTCTCCTCCACGGTGTGGAAGACCTCCCTGAGCTTTTCGTAGCGCGCCCAGTCGAACTTGGAATAGAAGCCCTGGTAGAACCTGGCCATATCCAATGTGGAGGCGGAGACGAAATAGTAGAGGTCGTCGGAGATGTTGGCCACTTTTTCCTTCACCGCCGGGTTTTCATAGGCCTGCTCGCCGTCCACCAGCACCAGGCCGCTGTCCTGCTGGTAGACCCCGGTGATATGCCGCAGGATGGTGGACTTGCCCGCTCCGTTGGGCCCCACCAGGCCGTAGATCGCCCCTGTGGGCACCGTCATGGACAGCCCGTCCAGCGCTTTGAAGCCGTCAAAGCTCTTGACCACGTTCTGCACTTCGATCATACCGCATCCCCTCCCTTCATCGTCTGCGGCAGAGCCGTCCCCAGGGCTTGGGCCACCCGTTGGGCCAGCTCCTCCGCGCTCATGCCCAGAAATACCAGCTCCCGGGCCGCGTCGTCAAACCGCCGCAGCAGCTCCGCCTTCCGCGGGTTGGTTTCCCCACCCCGGCTGGCAAAGGCCCCCTTCCCCGGCTCGGCGGTCAGGTAGCCCTCCTCCTCCAGGGCGGTATAGGCCCGCTGAATGGTGTTGGGATTGATGGCCAGACTGGTGGCCAGGGCCCGCACGGAGGGCAGCTTCTCCCCTTCGGCAATGGCCCCGGTGACCACCAGATGGCGCAGCCCGTCCCGCACCTGCTCATAGATGGGCCGGGCGTCCCGGTAATTGAGGCTTATCATGGCCCCACTCCCTTCCAAAGTCAAAAATACTGTATTAAGCCGCTTGGTACAGTTTTCAGTATATCCACTTCTTTCTTAGGAAACAAGAGGAAAACCCTTACGATAATCTTACGATTTTCGGCGGATTTACTTTTTTCCAGTGACAAATCCGGCCGGGGCGTTTATAATGCGTTGTAGACAGCTTTATCCTGTCCTCAAGGAGGGATCTACCATGCGTCTGATCAGCTTTTCCGACTGGAACGCCTTTCTGACCTGTCTGGACGGCCTTTTAGACGAGCCTCAGGTACAGATCATGCGCTCTCTGCCCCACCATCCGGGGGTCAACTGCTATGAGCACTCGGTGTTTGTAGCCTATGTGGCCTTCCGCCTGGCCCGGCGCTGGAATCTGGACTACCGCTCCTGCGCCCGGGGCGGGCTGCTCCACGACCTGTACCTATACCGCTGGAACGATCAAAGCGCCCACCCCGGCCTGCAGTGCTTTGACCACCCGGAGTTTGCCCTGCGCAACGCCAGCGAGCTGACCGACCTTTCCAAGCTGGAGCGAAACATCATCCTGGCCCACATGTGGCCCCTGGCCCTCCACCTCCCCCGCTCCCGGGAGGCGTGGACGGTGTCCCTGGCCGACAAGCTCTGCGCCACCGCCGAAGTCATGGGTGTTTGGAAGCGTCTGAAAATGCGCGCCGTGCTGGCGGCGTGACCGATTCCTGCCAAACCGCCTAAAAAGGCCCGAGATTTATGGGCCTTTTTAGGCGGTTTTCCTTTGCATTTTCCCCATTTATTTGCTATAATTATTACCAGAATCATTATTACCCTGGGAGTGTGAGCCTATGGAAGCCTTGGGTGCCGTTATTTTCCTGCCCCGGGAAGGGGAAAGCGCCCCGCTTATGCTGGAAGACATCCTCTTTGATCCCGCCGCTCTCTGGCTCTCCCGCGCCCTGGCAGAGGAAGGGGTCAAGCAGTTCTTGGTGGTCTGCTCCAAGGACGACCGGGACGCCGCCGCTCCCTGCTTCCCCCCCGACGCCCGCTTTACGGACGAGGCCGGTCTGACCGACGCTCTGGTTCAATTCCTGGCCCAGGTACCCGGGCAGGTGGTCGTGGTCGACAAGCCTGTTCTGCTGGCCCCCAAGGGCACCGGCTTTGCCCGCGCGGGGAAGGAGCCGCCCCAGAGTATTTGCACCCTTCGGGGCGCCACGTTGGCCGCCGCCCTTCGGGATGGCCAGGCGCTCCCTCAGGCCCTCTCCGCCCTGGGAGATCCCTCCCCCTGGCAGGGCCGCTTCCTCCCCCTGAGGCCGGACGCCGTCTACCGGGCCATGACCGTAGAGCCTCTGGCCCGAAGCCTCAGCGTAGACCGCCTTCTCTCCGCCGGCGTGCGGATCGTGGATACCGAGAGTGTCTTTGTCGGCCCCGCCGTCACTGTGGGTGAGGGCTCCGTTCTTCTCCCCGGCACCATTTTGAAGGGCGCCACCGCCATCGGCAGGGACTGTGTCATCGGCCCCCACGCCATGATCTCCCAGTGCGTCATCGGCGACCGGGTCACCGTCAACGCCTCCCAGCTCAATGAGTCCTCCGTGGACGACGACACCACCGTGGGCCCCTTCGCTTACATCCGCCCCAATTGCCGGGTGGGCAGGAAGGTCAAGGTAGGCGACTTCGTGGAACTGAAAAACTCCACCGTGGGAGACGGCACTAAGATCAGCCACCTGACCTACGTGGGCGACACCGACGCCGGGGCTCACATCAACTTCGGCTGCGGCACCGTCACCGTAAACTACGACGGGAAAAAGAAGTTCCGCACCACCATCCAGGATAACGCCTTCATCGGCTGCAACACCAATCTGGTGGCCCCCGTCACCGTGGGGGAGGGCGCCTACACCGCCGCGGGCAGCACCATCACCGAGGATGTGCCCGCCGACGCCCTGGCCATCGCCCGGCAGCGCCAGACGGTGAAAAAGAGCTGGGCCGCCAAGCGGCGCAAGTCCTGAATCTTGTGCTCTGCCCCTGCGGGGGAAAAGGATATTAGAACACAAATAGAATAAAATGAAGATGAGAGGATGTAGCACATGATCGCCCATGGAAAGGATATCAAGATCTTCGCCGGCAACTCCAACCGGGCCTTGGCCGAGGCTATCTGCCAGCATCTGGGCACCCAACTGGGCCAGGCGGAGAGCGGCTGCTTCTCTGATGGAGAGAACTTCGTCTCCATTTACGAGACCGTCCGCGGCTCCGACGTGTTCGTCGTTCAGTCCACCTGCTCTCCGGTCAATGACAATCTGATGGAGCTGCTCATCATGATCGACGCCTTTAAGCGGGCCTCCGCCGGGCGCATCACCGCCGTAGTCCCCTATTTCGGCTACGCCCGGCAGGATCGGAAGACCAAGCCCCGGGATCCCATCTCCGCCAAGCTGGTGGCCAACCTCATCACCCGCGCCGGCGCCGACCGGGTGCTGACCATGGATCTCCACGCCTCCCAGATCCAGGGCTTCTTCGACATCCCCGTGGACAATCTGCTGGGCAATCCCATCTTTGTCCATCACTTCCATGACCGCTTCGCCGGCCAGGAGGATCAGACCGTCGTCGTCTCCCCCGACGTGGGCAGCGTGGCCCGGGCCCGGGCCTTCGCCCAGAAGCTGGGCATGCCCCTGGCCATCGTGGACAAGCGCCGTCAGAAGGCCAACTCCTCCGAGGTCATGAACATCATCGGCGACGTGGGGGGCAAGCAGGTCATCCTCTTCGACGATATGGTGGATACCGCCGGCAGCCTGTGCGGCGCGGCCCAGGCCCTGGTGGAGATCGGCGGCGCCACCGACGTGTACGCCTGCGCCAGCCACGGCGTTCTCTCCGGCCCCGCCTACGACCGCATCGAGCAAAGCTACATCAAGGAGCTTATTTTCCTGGATACCATCCCGCCCCAGAACCACCAGAGCGACAAGATCAAATACCTGTCGGTGGCCGACATCTTCGCCGACGCCATCGAGCGCATCTATCAGGAGGTCTCCGTTTCTAAACTTTTCAATTAAGCCACTCTCATCCTTCCGGGGGCGGGGCCCAGGCCCCGTCTCCGTTTTTATTCCCTTTCAAAGGTGGTCTTTATGTTTCCTTTCCGTAAAAACGGCGCCCCCGGCGTCACCTGGCTGGTGGTGGGCCTGGGCAATATGGGCGACCAGTATGACCGCACCCGCCACAATGTGGGCTTCGACGTCATCGACCTGCTGGCCGACCAGCTGAATATTCCCGTCCAGCGGCTGAAATTCAAGGCCCTCACCAACACCGCCGAGCTGGGAGGCGCGAAAGTCCTGCTGATGAAGCCGGTGACCTTTATGAACCTGTCCGGTGAGGCGGTGGAGCAGGCGGCGGCGTTCTATAAGGTACCCCCGGAGCGGGTCATCGTCGTCTCCGACGAGGTGGCCCTCCCCCCCGGCAAGCTCCGGGTGCGGCCCTCCGGCTCCGCCGGTGGGCACAACGGGCTGAAAAACATCATCGCTCACCTCCACTCCGACCAGTTCCCCCGGGTGCGCATCGGCGTGGGCCAAAAGCCCCACCCGGACTACGACATGGCCGACTGGGTGCTGGGCCGGCCCCAGGGGGCCGACCGGGACGCGGTGGACGGGGCGGAGGCCAGGGCCGCCCAGGCGGTGGAGGCCATTATCAAGGACGGCGTCCCCTCCGCCATGAACCGGTTCAACTGACACAATGCCCTCCCGCTCGCTGCGCGGGAGGGCATTTCGCTCTCCTGTTCCCATTTATTCCTTCCTTGCGTTCCCTTCCGGGCTGTGATATCATGGCAGTATCAAACAAAAAAGGGGGATTTTTCGTGAAATGCCGTGTTTTTTCCGCACTGCTTTCTCTGTGCCTGCTCTTCGCCCTTTTCCCCGCCGCCCAGGCGGAGGAGTCCAGCACCGAACCCGTTGTCGCCCTGTGCGTCTGCGCCCCCGGTGAAAGCGCCCTGCTGGACGCGGACGAGCTTTTGCTCCTGTGCCAGCAGGCCACCCGCCGCGATCTGGAGTCGGTCTCCTTCGACCTCCTCCCCGCCTCGGTGGGAACCCTCACCTGCAAGGGGGAAAAGGTGATCCCCGGCGAGCCCTACTATATGTACGAAGATCCCCAGCTCTCCCAGATCCGCTTCACCCCCTATGCCTACCACTCCCGGCAGTTCACCGGCCGGAGCGAGCTTTCCTTCACCATGACCGACGAAAGGGGAAACACCATCCCGGGCACGCTGATCCTCTATGTGCCGGAAGGGGAGGAGCGCGCTGAGAACTACCTGGATGAGACCATCACCGCCAAGGCGGGGGAGGCCATGGATCTTACAGATCATTTCCCCTTCTACACCTCCACCAAGGGGGACACCGTGGCGCATGGCGACTACGGCACTGTGAACTCCCTCACCTTTGAGCTTCCCTCCTCCGACCAGGGCGCCCTCTGGCTGGACTACGGCTGGTCTACCGCCCGGAAAGTCCTCCCCGAAGAGGAGCTCTATCCCGACAGGGAGCCCAACTTCTATAACGTCACCTTTGTCCCCGCCGGCAAGGATGGGATCACCGTGGAGCTGGGCTACACCGTCTCCTGTATAAAGAACGAAAAGAAGAGGAACGTCTCCGCCACCTTCACCCTTAATCTGGTGGAAAATAAGTCCCCTGCCGGGGAAAGGCCCTCCACCGGCTCTGCGCCCTCCGCCGACCCCGTCACCATTTCCACCCGCACCACCCAGATCAGCCTGGCCGATCCTCTGTGGGACGCCTGCGCCGCCCGGAAGGTCGGGGAGCTGGTCACTGTGGCCTTTGACACCCTGCCCGCCGCCAATACGGGCGTCATCCTCTGTGACCGCACCCCCGTCGTCCCCGGGAAATCCTATGAATACGGCCGCCTGTCCTTCCTTCCCGGCGAGAATTTTCAGGAGGCTGTCACTCTGCGCTATGTGGGTACCGACAGCATTGGATATCCCTATTCCGGAACGCTGATCCTTGAACCGGGCTATCCCTCCGACCTGACCTTCCAGGATCTGGAGGGCTGGGACTGGGCCATCCCCGCCGCCCGCTTCCTGGAGGAGAATTATTTTGCCTACGGGGACTCCTATTTCCGCCCTGGGGACGAGGCCACCCGCATGGACGTCATCTACGCCATCTATGTGACCCTGTACTCCCATTACTCCACTCCCTATCCCCCGGAGTTTTCCGATCTTCCCCAGGACAGGGCCCTCCGGGACGCCGTGGCGGCGGTGGCCAAGCGGGGCATCATCTACGGTGATGGGGAGGGCCGGCTCCTCCCCGACGCCCCGGTCACCCGGCAGGACGCTCTGGTCATGGTCTGCCGGGCTCTGGAAGAGCAGCGGGACATTCTCCCTCCCGCCGCCGACCTCAGCGTCTTCTCCGACGCTGAAGAGTTCTCTCCCTACGCCCGGGAGGCGGCCGGGATCCTGCAGGCCATGGGGATCCTCCAGGGCGACGGCTCCGGAAAGCTGAATCCTCTCTCCCCCATCACCCGGGCCGAGATGGCCTGTCTTGTCTACCGGGCCTTCAGCTGAGAAAGCCGCAAAAGGGGGCCGCCCTGCAGGGCGGCGGGGTCAAGAG
>NZ_CALPCU010000042.1:0-8316 GCF_943193085.1 Vermiculatibacterium agrestimuris
CGTGGGTGCCAAAAAGCGCTGGAGCAAATGCTCCGGCGCTTTTTTATTTGCGCCGCCGATCCGCGGCGCTGGGGATATGCAATTCCTCCCGGTACTTGGTCACCGTCCGCCGGGAGATGGAACAGCCCCGGCGCTCCATCTCTTCACAGAGCTTCTGGTCGGACAGGGGCTTTTTCTCCTCCGCCACCAGGCGGAGGAGAAGGGCCTTGGCCGACTCGGCCGAGGCGCCGCTCTCCCCCACCGCGCCGGCGAAGAAGTATCCCAGGGGATAGACCCCCTGAGGACAGCGGAGGTACTTGTTCTTCACCGTCCGGCTCACGGTGGATTCGTGGACGTTCAGGGCCTGGGCCGCCTGGCGCATGGTGAGGGGCCGCAGGTGCCCCGCGCCCAAGCGGAAAAATTCCTCCTGCCGCTGGGCCAGAAACTGGGCGCAGCGCAGCAGCGTGGTGCGCCGCTGGCCGATGCCCTGAATGACCCATTTTGCCTGGCCCAGCTTTTGGCTCAGGTATTTCTGCACATTGGGATCGTTGGTGTCCCGCAGGAGCTTTCTGTAATAGTCGCTGATGACCAGCCGGGGGATGGCGGTGTCGTTCACCGAGATCTCCATGCCGTCGGGCGTCACCACGATCTCCAGATCCGGAATGATGTAGGCCAGGTTCTCCTGGGCGGCAAAGCCCGTGCCCGGCCGGGGGTTCAGGGTGCGGATCAGGTCGCAGGCCCGGCGCGCCTCCTCCTTGGAGACGCCCAGGGTCTTGGCGATGACGCCGTAACGGCTCCGGGCCAGCTCATCCAGATGATTTTCCACAATGGCCACGGCCAGGCTGTGGTCGCCGGAGCGGCGCTCCAGCTGGAGGCGCAGACATTCGGACAGGTCTCTGGCTCCCACGCCGGCGGGATCCGCCGACTGCAGCTCTATAATGGCCCGCTCCATCACCGCCTCGTCCATGTGGGCGGTGGCGGCCAGGAAGGCCGCGTCTCCGTCCAAAAAGCCGTTGGCGTCCAGCCGCTCCACCAAAAATTCGATGGCCCGCAGCACCTCCGGCTCGAACACGTCCCCCATCATGAACTGGGACAGGATGTACCAGGAAAGGTCGTTCTCCTCGTCGCTGTAGCGCCCCAGGTTGGCCAGCCCGTCGTCCCGCTCCTCATCCTGACGGTGATAGTAGGCGTTCTGGCAGTCATTGGCTTCCAGCCACTCCAGCCGGCGCACGGCGTCGGCATACGGCGCGGCGGGCTCCGCCGCCTCCTCCGGAAACTCCAGGGTCGGATTTTCCTGCAGGATCTCCTCGGTGTATTCCCGCAGCTCCTGTATGCCCATCTGCAGGATGGACATGGACTGGATCATCTGGGGCAGAAGGGCCACAGACTGTTTTTGCTGTTGCTTTTGCTCCAACGCCATACCGGCCCCCCCTTTCTTGACGGTGTCTTTTTATTATAGCACAGCAGGTAAGGTTTTTCTACTTCAATTTTCGATGAAAGGGGAGGGCCCGCACCGCCGCAGGCCCTCCCTTCCGCATCCTTTTTTCAGTTGAGGAAGCCCTCCAAAATTTTCTCCTCAGCCTCCTCCTCGGTCAGGCCCAGGGTCATCAGCTTCAGGATCTGATCCCCGGCGATGCGCCCGATGGCGGCCTCGTGGATGAGCTGGGCGTCCAGATCCTGGGCGTCGATGGCGGGGATGGACTTGATCTTGGCCTCGTCCATAATGATGGAGTCGCACTGCACATGGCCAAAGCACTTGGCCTGGCCGGTGACGCAGGGGCGGAAGACCTGCACCGAATCCCCCTTGGCCACGGAGCGGGACACCACCCGGCCGGTGGCGTCGTCCCCCTTCAGGATGATCTCCATGTTAGATTCCGCCCGCTGCTTGCCGTCGGTGAGGAGCTTTTCGTTGATAACGCACTCCCCGCCGGGGCCCACCTCCACCACCGTGTCCCGGATGGTGGAGTCCACCCCCCTGATCTGGGTCATCTCCATGGTGATGGAGGCCCCCTCCTCCAGGTAGACCTCCGTGCGGGGATTGAGGATATTCTCCCCTGTGCCGGGGCCCTCGCCGTAGTGCCGCTCCACGTAGCGCACCTTGGCGTTCTTGGCGATGTGGAACACGTGGATGCCGTCGTGCTGGCTGGTCTCGCAGCCGGTGTTGTGGATGCCGCAGCCCGCCACGATGTCCACGTCGGCCCCCTCGCCGATATAAAAGTCGTTGTACACCACGTCGGTCAGGCCCGACATGCTCAGCACCACAGGGATGTGAACGCTCTCGTGCCTGGTGCCGGGCTTGACGATGATGTCAATGCCCGGCTTGCCGTCGGTCTTGGAGCGGATGTCGATGTTGGCGGTGACCTGCCGGTCGTCCAGCGCGCCGTTGACCCGGAAGTTATAGGCCCCCTGGGGCGTCTTCTCCAGGTCGGCGATCTCCTTGAGGATCTTCCATTCCGTCTTGTCCATTACCGCGCCTCCTCCTTCATGTAGCCGCAGCCAGGCAGCGTACGGGCCATGATCTGGGGGAAGATCTCCTCCCGGGGCCCGTGCTTGGCCACCTCGCCCTTCTCGATGACCACGATCTCGTCGGCCAGCTGGATGATACGCTCCTGGTGGGAGATGATGAGCAGGGTGGAATCCCCCTGCCGGTGGATGCGCTCAAAGGTCTCGGTGAGCTTGGCGAAGCTCCACAGGTCAATGCCCGCCTCCGGCTCGTCGAAGATCATCAGCCCCGCCTTCCGGGCCAGAATGGTGGCGATCTCGATGCGCTTGACCTCACCGCCGGAGAGGGAAGCGTCCACCTCCCGCTCGATATAGTCGTCGGCGCACAGACCCACCTGGGTCAGATACTGGCAGCCCTCGCCGGGAGTCAAGTCCTCTTTCCCCGCCGCCAGGGCGATCAGGTCGCGCACCTTCATGCCCTTGAACCGGGGCGGCTGCTGGAAGCCGTAGCTCACGCCGGCCCTGGCCCGGTCGGTGATGGACAGGTCGGTGATATCCTGCCCGTTCCACCGGATGGAGCCGGCCGTGGGCTGGTTCAGACCCATGATGGCGCGGGCCAGGGTGGTCTTGCCGCCGCCGTTGGGGCCGGTGATGACCACCAGCTTCCCGTCGTCCACCGTGAGGTTCACATCCCGCAGGATGCCCAGCTCCATGCCCTCCTCATCGGTGACGTCATATCGCAGATGACTGATCTCTAACATATGCGGGTACTCCTTTGTGAGTGAAATTTCCTATTAAAACAGTATTATATCACGAAATAGGGAAATTACAAGGGGGAGAGGAAAGATTTCCTTGCAACCATATATTCCATATGCTACAATTTGCACAAAGGCGTACGCCTTTGTCTCTTTCCAATGGAGAGAGAAGCTTTTTGAGGGGGGAAAAAGACAATGAGAAAAAGACTGTTATCCCTTGCGCTGGCCCTTGTGATGTGTCTGGGTCTGACCGTCCCGGCCTCCGCCGCCAAGGACGATAGGAGCAATCTGCCCGAGTATGAGATACTTTCTACGCTGCCCGAAAAGCTGGACCGGCCCGCCCGCCCCACCACGCTGGAACAGGCGGATCTTTACAGCCACCCCGCCGGGGGAGGCAACCTTGTCAAGTGGACCGATGAGAACACGCTCCAGGAGATCGTGGAGCTCACCGACAGCCTTACCGCCGGCAAGACCACCGACACCCAGAAGATGAAGGCCATCTTTGAATGGGTGTACCAGAACATAAATTATGGTCACGAAGACAACACGCTCTGGGGGAAGAGATTTTCCGATCTGACCCAGGAGCAGAGAAAACGGCTGTGGGAGGCCGGCGATCCCTACAGTGTCTATACCAAGCGGCTGGGCATCTGCGAAGGCTACTCCAACCTGTGCTGGCTCATGGGCACCATCGCGGGCATCCCGGTGGCCAAGCTCACGTGCTACACCAGCATGGGCCACGCCAGGAACGCCGCCCTTCTGGACGGGAGGTGGGTCTTCTTCGACGCCACCGAAGCATGGAACAAAGTAGACCCGGACCACAGCTGGGATCTTGATCCATATGAGCGCGCAAGCTCATACAGCGCAATTTGCTACTACGATGGCGTGTACCAAATGTATGTTGCCAGAGGGTATGAGAAAAACATCATCGTTTCGGCAGCCTTCCGCTCGGGGTTTCAGTGCCCCGCCAACGTGACCATCCCCTCCTATGCGACCGAGGTGTCAAGAAGTGCCTTCAAGGGCTGCACCGACTTAAAGAGCGTGACCATCCCCAACGGGGTGACCACGATCGACGGTAACGCCTTCGAGGGCTGCACCAATCTGGAGAATGTGGACATCCCCAACAGCGTGACCACCATTGCAGGTGGGGTGTTCTACGGCTGTACCAGCTTAAAGCGCATCACCATCCCCGGCAGCGTGAGCGAGATCTCAAGTATTCTGTTCAAGGACTGCACTAGCCTAGAGAGCGTCACCATTTCCGATGGCGTGACCAAGATCTGGCAGGAGGCGTTCGCTGGCTGTACCAGCCTGAAAAGCGTCACCATCCCCGGCAGTGTTACCGAAATGGAAGCGGCGTTTTACGGATGTGCCGAGCTGGAGAGTGTCACCATCGAACGGGGTGTTCCCAGCATTGGTTTTGCCGCGTTCCAGGACTGCACCGGCTTGAAGAACATTACCATCCCCGACACCGTGACCACCATTGAGGGGCAGGCGTTCTGGGGCTGCACCGCTCTGGAGAGCGTGACCATCCCCGAGGGCGTGACGACCATCGAGAAATTGGCCTTCGCCGAGTGTGAAAATCTGAAATACGCGGCCCTTCCCGACAGCGTCACCAGCGTTGACGGTTCGGCTTTCTTCGGCTGCCCCAACTTACAGGGCGTGGCCACCATCCCCGCCGGCATGACCAGAATCGCAAACGGGATGTTCGATGGCCGGACCGACCTGACCAGCTTCGTGATCCCCGATCACATTACCGAGATCGGTTATTGGTCATTCCGGGACTGCACCAACCTGAAGAGCATCACGATTCCCAACAGCGTTACCGTGATTGGCAATTCGGCCTTTATGGGCTGCTCCGGTCTGACCAGCATAACCATCCCCTCCAGCGTCACAACCATAGAGGCCTGGGCCTTCGCTGGATGTAGGGGTCTGACCAGCGTGTTCATTCCTGATAGCGTGACCGAAATTCAGGTCCATGCACTTGCCGGCGGCAATATCTCCGATATTTATTACGGCGGTACGGAGGAGCAGTGGAAGGCCATTCAGGGGGATGGCAAAGATATGCCCCACACCACCATCCATTACAACAGCACCGGGCCAAAGCCCGCCGCTGCGGGGACCAACACCGCCTACGCCTCCACCCAGTCTGTTCTGGTGGACGGCAGGGCCGTGGAGTTCCAGTGCTACGCCCTGAAGGACGCCAATGGCAACGACACCAACTATATCAAGCTCCGGGATATCGCCTCCATTTTGAACGGCACCGCCGTTCAGTTTGAGGTAGGCTGGAACGGGGCGGTGAACATCGAGACGGGGAAGGCTTACACCCCCAACGGCAGCGAGATGTCCACCCCCTTCAGCGGCAACCGGGCTTACGAGAACGCCACCGCTCCCACCAACATCAACGGCCAGACGGCGGCCCTGGAGGCCATCATGCTCAAGGACGACCAGGGCGGGGCCTATACCTATTACAAGCTCCGGGACCTGGGGACCAGCCTGGGCTTCCTGGTGGACTGGTCCGCCCAGAAGGGCATCTTTATCGAGACGAAGTAGGCGGGCAGACGCCGCCTGGCGGGCACAGCCCGCCCCTACAAGGAATCCCCCGCCGGGGGACCGTAGGGGCGGGCTGTGCCCGCCTATTCTCTTTCAAAGGGGAGAGGGTTTGCATCTTTTTCCCCGGTCTGGTATACTGATAGGGAAAACGGCGGGGGCAAGCCCCCGCCCTACAAAACAGAGCAGGTCGGCTTTCACCGGGTGGGGGGTTGCCCCGCAGAGAAAGCGGAGCAGGCCGGCCCCATCAGGCGGGAGTTTGCCCCGCAGAGAAAGCGGAGCAGGCGAGCCCCCCGTAGGGCGGGGGCTTGCCCCCGCCGATCTTTTTGAAAGGAGGGACCCATATGAAGGTAGCTCTCATCACCGGGGCATCCCGGGGCATCGGGGCGGCGGTGGCCCGACGGCTCCGGGCCGACGGCTGTGAGGTGGTCCTCAACTATGCAAGGTCCCGGGCCCAGGCAGAGGACCTGGCCGCCCAGCTGGGGGGGACGGCCCTTCAGGCCGACGTGTCCGACCCGGCCCAGGTCAAGCGGATGGTTGACACTGTGTTAGAAAAATTTTGTCAACTTGACATTTTGGTGTGCTGTGCCGGGGTGGCCTGGCAGGGCCTGACCCAGGATATGGGGCGGGAGGAGTACCGCCGGGTCATGGGGGTGGACTTGGACGGGACTTTCTACTGCTGTCAGGCCGTTCTCCCCCAGATGATAAGGCAGCGCTCCGGGAGGATCGTGACCGTCTCCTCCATGTGGGGACAGGTGGGCGGCTCCTGCGAGACTGCCTATTCCGCCGCCAAGGCGGGGATCATCGGTCTCACAAAGGCCCTTGCCAAGGAGGTGGCCCCCTCGGGGGTCACGGTGAACTGCGTCGCCCCCGGCGTCATCGACACCGAGATGAATCAAAGCCTTGGCTCCCAAACGCTTTCCGACCTGGCAGAGGAGACTCCCCTGGGGCGCCTGGGCACCGCCGAGGACGTGGCCGCCTGGGTCTCCTGCCTCTGCTCCCCCGCCGGGGATTTCCTCACCGGGCAGGTCATCGCCCCCAACGGCGGGCTGGTCATCTAGATCCATTGCGCCCCAGAGGTTTCGCTTCTTCATTTTCCACTGTCCACCCGCTGTTCCGCCTTTTTTCCGGCTGTTTCCCTTCGTCATTTTCCACGAAACATTTGTCCTCCTTTTGTGTACATTAGGAAAAACGACGGTTGACAATCCAAGTCATTAAACGTATAATGTCAACTAATCCAAAAGGAGGTTCGAATGAAATGAAAAACCGTATTCTTGCTCTGACCATGGCCACGGCCATGACTGTGGGCCTGCTGGCCGGCTGCGGCGGCGGCGCCACTCAGACCCAGGCTCCCGCCCCCGCCCAGTCCCAGGCCGCCTCTGAGCCCGGCGCCGCCGGCGGCACCTTCAAGCTGGGCGGCATCGGCCCCCTCACCGGCGACGCCGCCATTTACGGTAACGCCGCCATGAACGGCGCCAAGATCGCCGTGGACGAGATCAACGCCCTGGGCGGCGACATCCAGTTCGAGTTCAATCCCCAGGATGACCAGGCCGACGGCGAGATGGGCGTCAACGCCTACAACAACCTGATGGACTGGGGCATGCAGGCCCTGGTGGGCCCGGTCACCACCGGCTCCGCCATCTCGGTCTCCGCCAAGGTCTTTGAGGAGCGGGTGTTCGCTCTGACCCCCTCCGCCTCCTCCCCCGACGTCATCAGCGGCAAGGACAACATGTTCCAGGTCTGCTTCACCGACCCCAACCAGGGCGTGGGCTCCGCCGACTACATGGCTGAGAACTATGCCGACGCCAAGGTGGCCGTGATCTACCGCAACGACGACGCCTACTCCCAGGGCATCCGGGACACCTTTGTCTCCGAGGCCGCCGCGAAGAACATCGAGGTGGTCTACGAGGGCACCTTCACCAAGGACACCCAGACCGACTTCTCCGTCCAGTTGGGCGCCGCTGAGAGCGCCGGCGCCACCGTGCTGTTCCTGCCCATCTACTATCAGCCCGCCTCCGTCATTCTGGCCCAGGCCGCTGCCCGTAACTACACCCCCGTGTTCTTCGGCGTGGACGGCATGGACGGCATTCTGGCCATGGAGGGCTTCGACACCAACCTGGCCGAGGGCGTCATGCTGCTGACCCCCTTCTCCGCCGATGCTGACGACGAGCGCACCAAGAACTTTGTCTCCGAGTACCAGTCCCGCCACGGGGAGCTGCCCAACCAGTTCGCCGCCGACGGTTATGACGTGGTGTATGTCATCTACGAGGCTCTGAAGGCCGCCGGCTGCACCGCCGACATGTCCACCGGGGATATCTGCGAGGCGCTCGTGGCCGCGATGCCCACCATCTCCGTGGACGGCCTCACCGGCCAGGGCATGACCTGGGCCGCCACCGGCGAAGTGTCCAAGGCCCCCATGGCCGTGGTCATCAAGGACGGCGTGTACGTCACTCCCTGACCCAGACCTACGATCAACGTGACCAAAGGCGGAACCGGCTGCCGGGGGTCTTCCCCCGGCTTCCACCTCATTCCCCTTGGACATAGGGCGCCTCCTTTCCCAAGACCCGGGACAGGAGATAACCTTCCCGCACCCCCT
>NZ_CALPCU010000043.1:0-8126 GCF_943193085.1 Vermiculatibacterium agrestimuris
GGAGCATTTGCTCCGGCGCTTTTTGGCACCCACGAGACGATTCGAACGTCCGACCTACCGCTTAGGAGGCGGTTGCTCTATCCTGCTGAGCTACGTGGGCTTATTGGCGGTTGCTCCGCCGCTTCGCGGCACGAGCTGCCCCTATGTCGCTGCGCTCCAAGGGGCAGCCAGTATCCTGCTGAGCTACGTGGGCATATCAACTCCACCCATTTTATCGCAAGCCGGCGCTGTTGTCAACGGTTCAGGATCGCCTCGCAAAAGCCCATCATGAAATAATTGACAGTATTCACCTTGCCTGTTATAATTCAGTTTGTCAAACTGTTCCAACTAGAAATTTTTAAGGAGGAAGGCACATGAAAAGAAAAATCGCACTGGCTCTCGCGCTTGCGATGGCGGTCTCTCTGGCCGCTTGCTCTAAGCCCGCTGAGCCGACCCCCGGAACGGAAGGAATTTACACTCCCGGCACCTATACCGGTGAGGGCCAGGGCTACGGCGGCACCGTAGTGGTGGAGCTCACCGTGGACGCCAACGCCATCACCGCGGTCACCGTCACCGGCGACAAGGAGACCCCCACCATCGGCGGCGCCCATTTGGAGGAGTTGGCCGAGCAGGTCAAGACCGCCCAGAGCGCTGAGATCGACGGTGTGTCCGGCGCCACCCTCACCTCCAACGGCGTGAGAGAGGCCGCCGCGGCCGCCATCGCCGCCGCCAAGGGCGACTCCAGTGGCTCTAACGGGGCGCTGGGCTATACCGCCGGCACCTATACCGGTAAGGCCGTGGGCTACAACGGCCCTGTGGAGCTGGACGTCACCTTCTCCGACAGCGCCATCACCGACATCGTGGTGAAGACCTCCGGCGAGACCGGCCATGTGGGCGATCCCGCCTATGACATCATGTTTGCCGACGCCATCGCCGCCAACGGCTCCGGCATCGACAATGTCTCCGGCGCCACCTTTACCAGCCGGGCCGTCAAGGAGGCGCTGAACGACGCCGCCCAGCAGGCCAAGGCCACCAATATGGACGCGTTCAAGAAGAACACCGTGAAGCACGAGCCCGGCTCCCCCGTTGAGGGCGAGTGGGACGTGGTCGTGGTGGGCGCCGGCGGCGCGGGCATGGGCGCTGCCGCCCAGGCCGCCCAGAACGGTGACAGCGTACTGGTCATTGAGAAGAACGCGGACATCGGCGGCAACACCCTGGTCTCCGGCGGCGCGTTCCAGAGCGTGATGCCCTACCTGTGCTGGGATCCCGCCAACCCCGACGCCACCACCGGCGAGTACAAGGGCCAGACCTATGACAAGGTCAAGGCGGGCGGCGGCTCCATCGCCACCCTGCGCATCATCGCCAACTGGTCTGAGGAAGCGTTCGACGCGGATTACTACAAGGATCACGAGTATGTGGCCGGCGACATTGAGGAGCTGAGCAAGCACGGCGTCCACGCCGACTTCCTGCCCACTCTCCAGGCGCTGAAGAAGGAGATCAAGACCTACCTGAACTGGGCCGATCCCAAGCTGAAGGCGGGCACCGCCGAGACCCAGCTGCCCCTGTTCTCCACCGTGAACCTCCATATCTTCCAGACCTATTACGGCGGCCTGCGCCAGAGCTCCGACAAGAACGAGTGGATCTACGGCAACGTGGATCTGGTCAAGCAGTTCATCGAGGACGGCCAGGAGCTGAAGTCCTGGCTCCAGGATCAGGGCGCGCTGTTTAACGACGCCGACCAGTCCACCCTCATCGGCGCTCTGTGGTGGAGAGAGAACTCCTTCTCCGGCGGCGACATGGACGGCGACGGCAAGATGGACATTCCCGCCCAGTACGGCACCTACTTTGCCACCACCCGCAAGACCGTCCTGGAGACCTCCGCCACCGCCAAGGACAACCAGATCATGACCCGCACCACCGCCGAGAACCTGATCGTCGAGAACGGCAAGGTGGTAGGCGTCACCGGCACCATGTATGACGGCACGCCCGTCACGGCCCGGGCCAAGAAGGGCGTCATCCTGGCCACCGGCGGTTACGCCGCCAACATCTCCATGGTCATGGAGACCAATAAGTACTGGGATCCTGACTTCATCACCGCCTCCACCAAGACCACCAACCGCAGCTCTCTCCAGGGCGACGGCATCAAGATGGGCGAGGCCGTGGGCGCCGCCACGGTGGGCGAGGGCTGGACCCAGCTCATGCCCATCGCCTGGATCGACAACGGCAACCTGTCCTTCGGCGCTGGCAACTACGCCGCCTATATCAACCCCACCACCGGCAAGCGCTTCGTCAACGAGGCCGCCGAGCGTGACGTGCTCTCTCTGGGCGAGCTGCGCAACGGCATCGAGGTCAACGGCACTCAGGGCGTGTTCCTGGAGTTCTCTAACGCCGAGACCGTAGTGGGATTCCCCTATCCCTACGACACCTATGTGAAGCCCGGCGTGGAAGAGGGCGCCACCACCGGCAAGACCCAGATCGACAACCGGGTCTACTTCTGCACCAGCCCCGACGAGCTGCAGAAGGTGCTGGACGAGTTCGGCATGAAGGCCGATCCCAAGGTCATCTACGAGACCCTGGAGGCCTATGACAAGGCCGTCATGGCCGGCGAGGAGCCCCCCGAGGTCAAGAAGGAGAACCCCACCAAGCTGGTGGGTACTGCCGAAGTGGACGAAAACGGCAAGTACAAGGCCGACACCTATAAGCTGGAGGGCGAGCTGCTGCGCATCCGGGTCATGGCCCCCTCCACCCACCACACCATGGGCGGTCTGGCCATCGACACCCAGCGCCACGTGCTGGACGACAGCGGCAGCATCATCCCCGGCCTCTACGCGGCCGGTGAGGTCACCGGCGGCATCCACGGCGGCAACCGCCTGGGCGGCAACGCCATTGTGGAGATCTTCGTCTCCGGCCGCACCGCCGCCAACGCGGTGGACGCCGACAACAAGTAAGTATCCCGAACCAAGAGCTGAAAAAGCGCCCCCCGGCCTCTGCCGGGGGCGCTTTTTTGCCGGGAGGAAGGGCCTTGTCAACGGCGCAAAACCGTTTTATAATGAGGAAAAACAGGAAGGGAGAGGGACGTTATGTTTGACTCCATTTTATTTGACCTGGACGGCACGCTCTGGGACGCGGTGCCCGAGATCACCCTGTGCTGGAACCAGGCCATCCGGGAGGCGGGGGTGGAGCGGCCGCCGCTGACGGTGGAGGAGGTGCGCTCCTGCATGGGCATGCAGATCGCCGACATTGCCGCCCGCCGCCTGCCGGGCCTCACCTGGGAGCGGCAGCAGGAGGTCATTGCCGAGTGCTGCCGCATCGAAAACGAGTACCTCTCCGCCCACGGGGCAGCGGTCTATCCCGGGGCGGAGGAGACCCTGAAGGAGCTGTCCCGGACGTGTAAGCTCTTCGTGGTGAGCAACTGCCAGGACGGGTACATCCAGTCCTTTTTCGCCGGAACCGGCCTGGGGAAATACTTCACCGGTTTTGAGTGCGCCGGACGCACCGACAAGCCCAAGGCGGAGAACATCGCCCTGGTAGTGCGGCAGTACGGGCTGAATGACCCGGTCTATGTGGGGGACACCGCCCTGGACGCCAAGTCCGCCGCGGCGGCGGGGGTGCCCTTCATCCACGCCGCCTACGGCTTCGGAACGGTGGAGGGCGCGCCCCGGCTGGAGAAGCTGTCCGACCTGCCGGAGCTGGCGCGGAAATTGTCGAAATAAGTCGAAACAGAGAAAGTCGCCGGAGGAATATCCTCCGGCGACTTTTTGTTCTGCACTCAGGATCCGGCCTGCTCCTTGGGCTCCGCCCCGTCCAGGTACTCCTCCAGCACCTTCAAAATCAGGTTGGACACCGCTCGCCGCTCCCGCTGGGCCTGTGCCTCCAGGCGGGCCTTGAACTCGCTGGTGACACGAAAAGAAATTTGAGTATCCGTCTTTGCCATAAAACCCGCCCTCCTTTGTTTACCATTGTATAGCAAAGTTTATCAAGAGTGTTGACAAACAATATAAGACTTTGCTGTGCTATATATGTCATAAAGGGAGATGAATTGCCGATGTTCATAGAGGATCCGGTGGAGCGGGGCGTGAAACAAGCCTTCCGCAAATCTTTTGACGGCGGCCTGATGTTTCGTGAGGCACAGCCCTTCGAACGCAGTGAGTTTGCTCACTTGGAGGAATATCAAACACTGGGGGCGAAATACCGGGCGTCGCTGGCCGCGCTCAAAGGTGATGGACGCCATAGATACTATGGATATCCCGGATACCCCAGATACCCCGGACGACAAGTAAAGGGCAAAAACAGCGGGCGCCTGGAGGCTACCTCCAGGCGTCCTTTTTTCCGCCGGGGGGAATTTTTCCGGCCCCGGTTTACAACCCGGTGGAAATCCAGTATAATAAGGAACGCCGATTTTCAGGAAAAATCAAGTCCAAATGGTAATTATAGGGCTGATTATAACAAAACGTATCACAAAATGGAGTGATATCCTTGCCAAAATACGAAAATGAGATCGCCCGGCGGCGCACCTTTGCCATCATCTCCCACCCGGACGCGGGCAAGACCACCCTCACGGAGAAGTTCCTTCTCTACGGCGGAGCCATCGCCCAGGCGGGGCAGGTGAAGGGGAAGAAGAACGCCCGGGCGGCCACCTCCGACTGGATGGAAATTGAGAAGCAGAGGGGCATCTCGGTGACCTCCTCGGTGATGCAGTTCCAGTACGAGGGCTTCTGCGTCAATATTCTGGACACCCCGGGCCACCAGGACTTCTCCGAGGACACCTATCGCACCCTTATGGCCGCGGACAGCGCCGTCATGGTCATCGACGCCGCCAAGGGCGTGGAGGCCCAGACCCGGAAGCTCTTTAAGGTCTGCGCCATGCGGGACATCCCCATCTTCACCTTTATCAACAAGCTGGACCGGGAGGCCCGGGATCCCTTCGAGCTGTGCCAGGAGCTGGAGCACGAGCTGGGCATCGAGACCTGCCCCATGAACTGGCCCATCGGCTGCGGCAAGGAGTTCCAGGGGGTCTATGACCGGGAGAAGGGCCAGATCATCCACTTCACCTCCAACGGCGGAGCCAAGGCGGCCACCGCCACGGCGGTGGCTCTGGACGACCCCGGCCTGGATGGGCTCATCGGGGCGCGGCTCCACGCCCAGCTCTCCGACGACGTGGAGCTTCTGGATGGGGCCGCCGCGGAGTTCGACCTGGAGAAGGTGCGCCACGGCAAGCTCTCCCCGGTGTTCTTTGGCTCCGCCCTCACCAACTTCGGCGTGGAGCCCTTCCTGGAGGGCTTTCTCAAAATGACCACGCCCCCCCTGCCCCGGCTGGCGGGGGAGACGGTCATCGACAGCATGGAGGACGACTTCTCCGCCTTCGTGTTCAAGATCCAGGCCAATATGAACAAGGCACACCGGGACCGCATCGCCTTCATGCGGGTGGTCTCCGGCCGGTTCGAGGCGGACAAGGAGGTCTACCACGTCCAGGGGGGCAAGAAGCTGCGCCTTTCCCGCCCCCAGCAGCTCATGGCCGCCGAGCGGGAGATCATTGAGGAGGCCTACGCCGGGGACATCATCGGCGTGTTTGACCCGGGCATCTTTGCCATCGGGGACACCCTGTGCGTCCCGGGGAAAAAGTTCCAGTTCGACCCCATCCCCACCTTCGCCCCCGAGCACTTCCGCCGGGTGCGGCCCCTGGACACCATGAAGCGCAAGCAGTTCCTCAAGGGGGCGGAGCAGATCGCCCAGGAGGGCGCCATCCAGATGTTCAAGGCCCCCTACACCGGCATGGAGGAAATTATTGTGGGCGTGGTGGGCACCCTCCAGTTCGACGTGCTGGAGTACCGGCTGAAAAACGAGTACGGGGTGGACATCTTTATGGAGGGCCTGCCCTACGAGTACCTGCGCTGGATCGAGACCGAGGACGGGGAACCGTGTAAGGAGGAGGATCTGATCCTGGGCACCGACACCAAGCTGGTGGAGGACTTCAAGGGCCGGCAGCTGCTCCTCTTCGGCTCCAAGTGGGCGGTGAACTGGACGGGGGAGCGCAACCCCCGGCTTAAACTGTCTCCCTTCAGCCAGGCGGGAGAGGATCAGGTCTAAAGCGTGTGAAAAAGCCCCGGAGGATATTCCTCCGGGGCTTTCCTGTGTTCAGAGCCGCTCCAGCACGTGGATGCGGAACTGGCCGGTGAGGGAGAGGGTATTCAGCTCCGCCAGCCGCCGCGCGCCCTCCTTGGGGGTTTTCCAGCAATAGGGGGTCATGCGGTAGAGGTCGGCGATGGCCTGGGGGCCGGGCAGGGTGAAGGAGGTCTCCACCGGAACCACCTCGATATAGCGGAAGCCGGAGTATTCCTCCCGCTTTTCCTCGTTTTCATAGGGGTTTTCGTACAGCACGGACTTCAGCTCCCACAGGTGCCGGGGGCCGGGGACAACGTAGAGGAATATTCCGCCCGGTTTCAACACTCTGTAAAATTCCTCCAGGCCCAAAGGGGAAAAACAGTCGGTCAAAACATCCACCGACCCGTCCCCCAAGGGCAGGTGGTAGACCGAGGCCACGGCGATCTCCCCGTTGGGGCACTGCCTGGCCGCCTTTTTCACGGCGGGCTTGGACAGATCCACCCCCGCCGTCCGGCCGCCCCTGGCGGCGGAAACCTGGGCCAGAGCGGCGGTGTACCACCCCTCGCCGCAGCCCGCGTCCAGCAGGGCGGGGCGTTCCGGAGCGTACCGCTCCACCAGGGCGCACAGGGCCTCCCGCAGGGGGGAATACCAGCCACCGCTCAAAAAACGGGTGCGGGCGGCGGTCATTTCCCCGTCGTCGCCTGGGGCCTTGGAGTGCTGCCGGTTGGCGGGGAGGAGGTTCACATAGCCCTCCCTGGCGATATCAAAGCTGTGACCGCCGGGGCAGGCGTACCGCCCCGCCTCCCGGCATAGCCCCTCCCCGCAGATGGGGCAGGCAAATAAGGAATCCACGGGGCAAGCCCCCTTTCTGTGGGAAAGTATACCACACCGGGGCGGGGGGAGGCAAGGGCGGCAGTTAAAGTAGGGCGATGGAGTAGGGACAGCCCTTTCTCTTCAGGTCGGCCTCCAGCTCCTCCAGGGTATCGCGGTGGCCCTTCCGGCTGACCAGGCAGAAGAGGATGGCCTCATCCCCGGGGTGCATAGCGCAGACGCCGGGGTGGGACATACTGCCGCTGAGGGCCCCTCCGCTGGGCCAGCGGGGGAAAATATCGTGGTAATAAAAGTCGGTGGAAAAGACGACGTTGGGCTCCTGGGCCTCCTGCTCCGCCATGCGCTGGGCCAAGCGCCGCTCCAGCCTGGGCATCCGGCTGGGGGGCACCGTTCCACAGGCCAAGAGCCAACACATTTTATGATCCACATCAAGCCCTCCTTTTCGTATTACGGTTGCAATGCATATTTATATCACAAACTGCAATACATTACAAGTTACAAATGTGTTGCGGGTGATGATATGGTAAGAAAAAGAAAGTTTAAGATTCCGGCAATTCCACCGACAACCTCAAAATGTGTTCGGTTCCCCAATGATATCATTGAAAAGGTAGAGGAGGCGATCCGGGGCAAGGATTGTACCTTCTCCGCCTTTGTCATTGAGGCCACCCGGCTGGCTCTTCTGGACTTGGAGGAAGAGGAAGCCGCTGACCAGACAGAGTGAAGACGGGAAAGCTCCTTTTGCAATTTGCCATTCCCAGTACCCTGGCCACCATCCTGGGCCAGTTCGTCAGCTTCCTCATCTGTGCGGCCTACCTTTGGAGAAGCCGGGTCTTCCGGGTGAAGCCCTCCGACTTCCGCCCCAGCTGGACTTATCTCAAGCCTGTCCTGCCCCTGGCCTTTATCCGCCTGTTCGGCGCAGGGGATGACGTGCTCTACGTCACCTTCGCCGTCTACTGCCTGCGCATCTATCTCTCTCTGCTCATCTTCACCTGCCTGCAGAAGGCCGGCGCCATGTTCCTCCAGTCCATCGGCCACGCCAAGACCGCCGTCCCCCTGTCCATCCTGCGGGACGTGCTCCTCATTGTCCTCTCCCTCGTCATCCCCACCCGGATGGGGGTGACGGGTATCTTCTGGGCGGCCCCCGTGGAGAAAGAACACCTGGCATAATTGGAATAGAAGAAAGTGAGGGCGCAGCCGGTGGCGCCCAGGCCCTT
>NZ_CALPCU010000044.1:0-7953 GCF_943193085.1 Vermiculatibacterium agrestimuris
CCCCCCCCCCCCCCCCCCCCCCCCCCCCCCCCCCCCCCCCCCCCCCTTCCTTTTGCTTCAGCCTCAGTCCAGCTGGAACTGGCCGGTGTAGAGCTGGTAGTAGCGGCCCTGCCCGGCCAGAAGCTCGGCGTGGCTGCCCTTCTCCTCAATGCGCCCGTGCTCGATGACCACGATGCAGTCGGAGTTGCGCACGGTGGACAGCCGGTGGGCGATGACGAACACCGTCCGGTTCTCCATCAGCGCGTCCATGCCCTTCTGGATGAGCGCCTCGGTGCGGGTGTCGATGGAGGAGGTAGCCTCGTCCAGGATCATCACCGGGGGATCGGCCACGGCACACCGGGCGATGGACAGCAGCTGCCGCTGGCCCTGGCTGAGGTTGGCCCCGTCCCCGGTGACCATGGTCTGATACCCCTCGGGCAGCCGCCGGATGAAGGAGTGGGCCCCGGCGGTCTTGGCCGCGGCGATACACTCCTCGTCGCTGGCCTCCAGCCGGCCGTAGCGGATGTTCTCCATCACCGTGCCGGTAAAGAGGTGGGTGTCCTGAAGCACCGCCCCCAGAGACCGGCGCAGGTCGTCTTTTTTGATCTCCTTGACGTCGATGCCGCAGTAGGTGATGACCCCGTCCTGGATCTCATAGAACCGGTTGATGAGGTTGGTGATGGTGGTCTTGCCCGCTCCGGTGGAGCCCACAAAGGCGATCTTTTGCCCCGGGTTGGCGTACACCGACACATCGTGGAGGATCTGCTTTCCCGGCACGTAGGAGAAGTCCACGCTCTGGAACCGCACCGCCCCGGTGAGCTCGGTGAGCACATAGCCCTCCCCCCGGGTCACTGCGCCCCGGATACGGTGGAGGCCCTCTGCCGGGTCTCCCTCCGGGTACTTCCAGGCCCACAGGTGGCCGGGCTCCGTCTCGGCGCACTCGGTAAGCGCGTTGTTTTCATCTTTTTTGCAGGCCACCAGGGTCATCCGCCCGTTCTCCGGCACCCGCCAGGCCCAGCAGCCGGTGCGCTCCCCCTCTCCGGCCAGACGCAGGACGCCGTCGGCGCCCTTGTGGACGGCTACCAGGGTCACCTGGCCCTTGTCCTCCTCCGGCTGGGTATCCATGACCTCGAAGATGCGCTCGGCCCCCGCCAGAGCGGAGAGGATGGTGGTCAGCTGCTGGGAGATCTGGTTCATGGGCTGGCTCACTTGCCGGGAATAGTTCAGGTAGGTGGAAAATCCGCCCAGGTCAAAGCCGCCGAAGATGGCCAGCAGGCCCCCCACCGCGGCGGTAAGGGCGTAGCCCGCGTTGTTCAGGTTCATGGCGGCGGGCATAACGGCGGAGGAGTAGAAGTTGGCCTTGGAGGCCGCCTGGCGGTAGTCGTCGTTGAGCTTGGCGAAGTTGGCCTTGGCCTTCTCCTCGTAGGTGAAAGCCTTCACCACCTTCAGCCCCTCGATCATCTCCTGAATGTTGCCGTTGACCTTGCCCAGGTTGGCCTGCTGCTCCCGGTAGTACCGGCGGGACTTGCTGCCCATGAACTTGAACACGGAAAAGGTGGCGCCCAAAATGACCGCCGTGATAAGGAACAGCAGGGGGCTGATGTAGATCATCATCCCCACCACGCCCACGAACATGAGGGCGGAGGAGAACAGGGACACCACCGACTGTTCCAGGGACATCTGTACGTTGTCCGCATCGTTGGTGAACCGGCTCATGAGCTCGCCGTGGGTGTGCCGGTCGTAGTAGGAAATGGGCAGATCCTGGAGGGCGTCGAACAGATCCTTCCGCAGCCGGTTGACCCCCTTCTGGGCCAGCCGGGCCATGGTGGCCATCTGCAAATAGGAGGCCGCAACGCCCACCAGATAGATGCCAAGCAGGGGGAGCAGCGCCTTGAGCAGGTCTCCCGGCCCGGCGTAGACTCCGTCCACCAGGTTGTTGATGATGGGCCGCATATAGTAAGATCCGCCGATGTTGGTGCACACGGACAAAAGCAGGCAGACCAGCACGCCCATCAGGGGCAGCTTGCTCTGGGACAGATAACCCATGAGCCGCTTAATGGTCTTTTTCGTGTCTTTGGGCTTGGAAAAGCCCCCTCTTCCATGAGGCCCCGGCATTATTCGCTCACCCCTTCCTGTTGGGAGTTGTAGATCTCCTGGTAGACGGCGTTGCCGGCCATTAGCTCGTCGTGGGTGCCCTCTCCCACAATGGCTCCGTCGTCCAGCACCAGGATCTTATCGGCATACTGCACCGAGGAGATGCGCTGGGCGATGATAATGACCGTGGTTCCCATCAGGTTTTTGGCGAAGGACTCCCGGATGGCCGCCTCGGTGGCGGAGTCCACCGCGGAGGTGGAGTCGTCCAAAATAAGGATGGCGGGCTTGCGCAGCATGGCCCGGGCGATACACAATCGCTGCTTCTGTCCTCCGGAGACATTGGTGCCCCCCTGATCCAGCAGCGTGTCAAATCCGTCGGGCAGAGCCATGATGAAGTCGTAAGCCTGGGCGTCCCTGGCCGCCTGGATCAGCTCCTCCTCCGTGGCGTCCTTCTTACCCCAGAGCAGATTTTCCCGGATGGTGCCGGAAAAGAGCACGTTATTTTGCAGCACCATGCCGATGCGGCCGCGCAGCGCCTCGATGGGGTAGTCCCGCACGTCCATGCCGTCTACCAGCACCTGGCCCCCGGTCACGTCGTAGAACCGGGGGATCAGGTTCACCAGGGAGGACTTGCCCGTCCCCGTGCCCCCTACGATGGCCACAAACTGCCCCGGCTCCGCCGTAAAGCTCAGATGCTCCAGCACGTCGTCTCCCGAGCCTCCGGCCCGGTACTTAAAGGACACGTCCCGGAACTCCACCCGGCCCTGGGCCGTGGGCAGCTGGATCCCGCAGCTCTCCGGCCGGTCCTGGATGTCGGGCTGGGTATCCAAAACCTCGATGATCCGGTGGCTGCAGGCCATGGCCCGGGCCAGCTGGAGAAGGCTCATGGCCACCATCATTACGCTCATGAGGATCTGAAAGATGTAGTTGATAAAGGAGCTCAGATCGCCGTAGAGCATGGTTCCGTCCATCACCTGGTTCCCGCCCAGGTAGAGCACCGCCAGGGTGGCCGCGTTCAGGGACAGGGTCATTACCGGCATGATCATCACGATGCGCATGGCCACGTTGATGCCTGCCTCGGTCAGCTCATCATTGGCCTTTTGAAACTTGGTCTTCTCGTAAGCCGAGCGGACGAAGGCCTTCACCACCCGAACGGCCACCAGGTTTTCCTGGACGGCGTTATTCAGGTTGTCGATCTTCCGCTGCGTCACCTCGAAGAGGTGGTTGCACACCTTCATGATAAGCCCGATAGCCAGCATCATCAGGGGGATGACCACCACCAGCACCAGCGCCAGGGAGGCGTTGATGGAAAAGGCCATAAAGAGGGCGGCAATGAGCATCACAGGCGCCCGGGTGATGATGCGCATCCCCATGGTCATGGTCATCTGAACCGCGTTGACGTCGTTGGTCATCCGGGTGATGAGGGAGGCCGAGGAAAACCGGTCGATATCGGCGAAGGAAAAGTCCTGGATCTTTTGGAACATGGCGTTGCGCAGGTTGGCGCCGAAGCCCTGCCCGGCGATGGAGGAGGCCTTGGCGGACACCACGCCGCACACCATGCCCGCCACTGCCAGGGCCAGCATGGCGGCCCCTGTTTTCAGGATGTAGTCCATATCCCCGTTGGCAATGCCCACGTCCACGATGGCGGCCATAAGACGGGGCATGACGATCTCGCACAGCACCTCCAGGATCACCAATGTGGGGGCCAGGATCACCCATTGCTTATATTCTCCAATGTACACACTGAGCCGTTTCAGCATCTGTCCTCACCTTCCTTTTCCGGCGGGCAGAAGGGAGGAGGTTCCACCCCGCCTAAATTGTCGATCATCCGGGTCAAAAACCCGGTGAGCTGAGCTTTTTCCTCCGGGGAAAACCCGACCAGCATCCGCTGATCCACCGCCTGGAAGCTCTCGCCGCACAACTCCACCGCTCTTCGGCCCTTGTCGGTGAGAGCGATCAGGTTGCGCCGGGCGTCCCGGACGTCGGCGCTGCGCTCCACGTAGCTGTCCCGCTCCAGGGTCTTCAACGACACCGCCACCGTGGCGGGAGAGACCCGCAGGGTTCGGGCCACATCCCGCTGAGACCACTGCTCCCCCGCCGCCTCGGCGGCGAAGAGGCTCAAAAGCAGCATGGGCGCCCCCAAGTCCCCGATGCCCCGGGCCGCCTGCTCCTCCGCCACCCGCCGCTTGTGGGCGTGGTGAAGCCCGTGGAACAGGGCGCTGGGCTCATTATTTTGATACATGCCACCATCTCCCGAAAAACCGTTCGTATGTTTACCGTTCGCATGCTGATAGTTTGGGAGTATACTCCTTTCCATGGGGAAAGTCAAGAGAAATTTGTAAACAAATTTAGAACAATTGTTTGACAAAGGGGAGGCGGGTGTGCTATGATACAACTATCAAATGAAGGAGGGATCGCCATGCCCGCCCCCTTGACGCCCAAACAGGCAGAGATCTACGACTTTATCCTTCAATATACCAAGGAGCACGGCTATCCGCCCTCGGTGCGGGAGATCGGCGCCGCCGTGCAGCTGAAAAGTCCCTCCACCGTCCACTTCCACATGAAAAAGCTGGAGGCGGAGGGCTATATCCACAAGGCCGACGGCAAGACCCGGGCCATCAGTCTGCCCCACCAGGCTGTGGCGGAGGAGCTGGACGGCCAGCGGGATCAGGTGCCCCTGGTGGGCAGCGTGGCCGCCGGCAGTCCCATCCTGGCGGAGGAAAATGTGGAGGAGTACCTGACCTTCGACACCGGCGGACGCACCGGGGAGCACTTTGCCCTGCGGGTGCGGGGCGAGTCTATGCTCTACGCGGGCATCCTCCCTGACGACTTGGTCATCGTCCACCGGCAGGAAAACTTCCGCAACGGGGACATTGTGGTGGCACTCTTTGAGGACGAGGCCACGGTGAAAACCTACCGCATGGAGCGGGGCCACCTGTGGCTCATGCCGGAGAATCCGGAGTATGAGCCCATCGACGGCGAGGGCTGCGCCCTGCTGGGCCGCGTGGTGGCCGTGCTGCGGCGGTACTGAGCTCCGGCGGCGCGGGAAGGAGTCCATTTGAACGGAAGAGAAAAAAGAGGCCCGGGTGTTCCCGGGCCTCTTTTTTGATGGGGTTTTGTTACAGTTTGATTACAGATTTGTCAAAAGACGCGGCTTATTTCGTTTTGTGCGGCGGGGCAGCACCACTATATATAGGATCAAAAGGAGTTTTCCTTGTCAAAAATCACCGAAAACCGGGAAAACCCTTGACGAATGTGTAAAAAGCGAGTATGATTGCCTTGTAACCATTTGTAACCATTTGTTTCTCTCTCGTAACTGACTGGTAATATACCTGTAACATTGGGAGAGAAATTCCTCAGAACAGACCGAAGGAAAGAAGGTTTTCTCCCGTGGATGAGATCCTGCGGTACCCCCATACGGCGCCCGCACCTGCCCCGGCGGAGACCAGGGAGGCCCACAGCTGGCGTCTGCCCAGCCTGACCCTCCCCAAGTTTGAATTTCCCGATGCCCTCCAGCGGCGCTCCCCGCTGCATGTGGCCGTCTTCCTCACCGTGGCCCTCTCCGTGGCCACTGCCGGCATCGCCAGCCACGTCTACTGCCCCGCTTACAGGGTGTCGGTGGACGGAGTGGATCTGGGCGTGGTGAGCTCTCCCGAGAGCGTGGAGAACGCCGTTGACCGGGTGGAGGCCCGGGCGGGAAGTATTTTGGGCCGGGAGTACACTCTGGAACAAAACCTGGAGTTCGAATTCCAGCTGGCGCCCAAGGATGAGCTGATGGCGGTGTCCAGTGTGGAGACCTACCTCTTCGACCAGATCGGTGAGGTGATGAAGACCTCGGTGCTGACGGTGAACGGCAAGATGCTGGGCGCCGCCGACAACCACCAGGCCCTCACCGCTATGCTGGAGTCCATCAAGGCCCCTTACGTCACGGAAAATACCGTCTCCGCCGAGTTTGTGGAGCCGGTGGTGGTGACAAGGGAGTACACCGCCACCACCGCCCTGCGGGAGATATCCGCCCTGCGGGAGACCCTCACCGCCAACAGTATGGAGCGGGTGGACTACAACGTGCAGCCGGGGGACACCTTCTCCGGCATCGCCAACAGCCACGGCATGACGGTGGAGGAGCTTCAGCTGCTCAATCCCGGCGTGGACATCAATAAGCTGTGGATCGACCAGACCCTTACCATCAGCCAGGCCGTCCCCTTCCTCTCTGTGCGGACGCTGGACAACGTGACCTACGACGGCCCTGTGGCCTTTGCGGTGGAAGAGGTTCCCGACGACACCATTTATCAGGGCTACTCCAAAGTCCTGACCCCCGGTGTGGAGGGCTGGGCCACCTACAATGCCGATGTGAGCTACCTCAACGGCGTGGAGCAGAGCAGGACGATCAACAGTGCCGACGTCCATGTCCAGCCCGTTACCCAGGTGGTGGCGGTGGGCACCAAGCCCCGGCCCAAGACCATGGCCACCGGCCAGTTCCAGTGGCCGCTGTATGGACGGATCAATTCCTCCTACGGCTCCCGGTATATTTTCGGCTCCTACTCCTTCCACACCGGGTTGGACATCGCCGGCTCCTACGGCGCGTCCATCGCCGCCGCCGACGGCGGCAGGGTGACCTTTGCCGGCACGGGCACAGGCAGCTACTGGAGCTACGGCAACTACGTGGTCATCGACCACGAAAACGGCCTGCAGACCATCTACGCCCACTGCTCCAGCCTGTGCGTCAGCACCGGCGAGCGGGTCTATAAGGGGCAGGTCATTGCCAAGGTGGGCTCCACCGGCCGGGCCACCGGCAACCATTGCCACTTCCAGGTCAAGGAGAACGGCGAGACGGTGAACCCCTACAACTATCTGCCTTAAATTTGAAATGAAAAAGAGACGGGAAGCAATTCCCGTCTCTTTTTTGTTGCCTATTTTCCGTAGTTGCGATATAATAAATAACGTGTATATGTGTTTGCAGGAGGGATACTATGAAACTCATCCTTGCTATCATCAACCGGGACGACGCCGGGGCCGTGACCCAAAACCTGACCCGGAGGGGCTTTTCCTCCACCAAGCTGGCCACCACCGGCGGTTTTCTTATGGCGGGCAACGTGACCATTCTGGTAGGCGTGGACGCCGAGAAGGTGCAGGAGGTCATCGACATCATTAAAGAGCACTCCCACTCCCGCAAGCAGATGATCCCCTCCACCATGGAGAGGAACTATGGTTACTGCCCCTCTGTACCGGTGGAGGTCACTGTGGGCGGAGCCACCATTTTCGTGGTGGACATCGAGCGCTTTGAGCGGGTCTGAGATGCTTTTGGATACCCTGGCGGGCAACGCCCCCCTGAAAGAGCAGCTCTCCGCCCGAATGAAGGGCCGGGGACTGAGCCATGCTTATCTCATCAGCGGCCCTGCCGGCGCCGGGAAACGGACGCTGGCCCGGCTCCTGGCCGCGGCCATGGTCTGCACTGGCCCGGAGGCCCCCTGCGGCGTCTGCCCCGGCTGTAAGAAGGCCCTGGGCGGCATCCATCCTGATGTGATCCTGGCCGGAGAGGGGGATAAGGGCCTTACGGTGAACCAGGCCCGCGCCCTTCGCGCCGACGCCTATGTCCGCCCCAACGAGGGAGTACGGAAGGTCTATATCCTCCCCAATGCTCAGGCCATGAACGCCGCGGCTCAAAACGCCCTTTTAAAGCTTTTGGAGGAGGGGCCCGCCTACGCCGCCTTTCTTCTGCTGACCGAAAACCCCGGCGCGGTGCTGCCCACCATCCGCTCCCGGTGCGAGACGTTGGCGCTCGCCCCCGTCTCTGTACGGGAGGCGGAGGATCACCTGCTCCGCCGTTATCCGGACAAGCCCCCGGAGGAGGTGCGCCGCAGTGCCGGGGGGGGGGGGGGG
>NZ_CALPCU010000045.1:0-7775 GCF_943193085.1 Vermiculatibacterium agrestimuris
CCCCCCCCCCCCCCCCCCCCCCCTTTTCTTCTTCTATTTCCCCACGCAGAAGCGGGAGAAGATGCGATCCGTCACGTCCTCCCGGACAGTCTTGCCCGTCAGCTCTCCCAGGGCGGACAGGGCCTCCTCCACGTCGGTGAGCAGGGCGTCAGGGGTCACGCCCATTTTCAGCGCCGATCCCGCACGCTCCACAGCGGTCAGGGCCCGCCCCGCCGCCTCGGTCTGCCGGGCATTGGTGAGCAGGGCCTCCCCCTCCCCCTTCGCGCCATGGGGGAAGAGCCGGTCCACCTTTTCTCCCAGCGCCTCCAGCCCCGCGCCGGTCTTGGCGCTGACCTCCACCGCGTCGGGAAGGGCCTCCAGGGGCACGGGGGCGTCCCCGGCGGGCAGGTCGCACTTATTCCACACCAGGATCGTGGGCGCCAGTCCCACCGCCTCCCGGCACAGCTCCATATCCTCCTGGGTCAGGCCCACGCAGCGGTCTGCCACCACCAGAATGAGCTGCGCCTCCTCCATGGCTCTCCGGCTGCGCTCCACCCCCAGCCGCTCCACCGGGTCGGCAGTTTCCCGCACTCCGGCGGTGTCCACGAGCCGCAAAAGAGTCTCCCCCAGGACGCACCGCGCCTCCACCGTGTCCCGGGTGGTGCCGGGGATGTCGGTGACGATGGCCCGCTCACAGCCCGCCAGGGCGTTGAGGAGGGTGGACTTGCCCACATTGGGCCGGCCCACAATGGCGCAGGGCACGCCCCGGTTCAGAAGCCGGCCCCTCCCCCCGGTGGCCAAAAGGGCCTCCAGCGCCCTCTCCGCCTGCTCCAGTGCCTTTTCCACTGTCTCCCCGGTGAAGGGATCCAAATCCTCGTCCGGATAGTCCAGCACGGCGTGGAAGTGGGCCATCACGTCCACCAGACCGCCGTAGATCTCCTCCACCCGGTGGGAGAGGAGCCCCGAGATCTGCCCCGCCGCCTGGCGGACGGCCTGGGGGGTCTCGGCGTCGATGAGATCCATCACCGCCTCCGCCTGGGTCAGATCCAGCTTTCCGTTCAAAAACGCCCGCCGGGTAAACTCCCCCGGCCCGGCCTGGCGGGCCCCATGGGCAAAAAGGGCCTCCAGGGCCAGGGAGAGCGCCATGGGGGAGCCGTGGCACTGAAGCTCGGCGGCCTCCTCCCCGGTGTAGCCGCTGCCCTCCGGCCACCACACGGCCAGGGCCATGTCGACGCCCTTCCCCGTCCTGTCCAGAACGGTGCCGTAGACCAGGGTCTTGGGCGGGTGGATCTCCAGGGCCCTGCCGTCGGCGGGACGAAAGACCGCCCCGGCACACCGGGCCGCCCCCGGCCCGGACAGCCGCACCGTCCCAATGGCGGCGCGGACTGGGCCCGTAGCGATGGCCGCAATGAGCTCCGATGGCATATATTTCCCTCCTCAAAATTTCGTAAAAAACGCCCACAGATTTTCCCTTGACAAATATTATGTTAACCCCTTTTGCATATCCCACCCTTGCCGCGTTAACATAATTGCCTGTGGAAAAGCCGGTGGATAATGTGGAAAACCTTGATATCTCTTGATTTGTTACTTTTTGTAACTTTTTGTCAATTGAATATCGTCTTGTATATCGGCTGCCAAAGATTCGATTTTAGAACATTGCTGGTCAACCAAATTTATTTATTCTCCCCCAGCCGCCGGGCGATGACCCGGGCCACCTTCACGCCGGAGGCTCCCGCCTGGGCCAGGCCCCGGGTAACGCCCGCCCCGTCGCCGATGGCGAAAAAGCCGGGCAGGGCGGTCTCCAGCTCAGCGGAGAGGGCGAGGCGGGCGGAATAAAACTTCACCTCCGCCCCGTAGAGAAGGGTGTCGTAGTTGGCGGTGCCGGGGGCCAGCTTATCCAGCTGATAGATCATCTCGATGATGTCGTCCAGCTGCCGCTTGGGCAGGGCCAGGCTGAGGTCGCCGGGCACCGCCGCCGTCAGGGTGGGCTTGGTAAAGGACTTGCTCATGCGGTGCTCGTTGGAGCGGGCGCCCCCCACCAGGTCGCCGAAGCGCTGCACCAGTACGCCGCCGGAGAGCATATTGCTCAGGGAGGCGATGTGTTTGCCGTAGCGGTAGGGCTCGTTAAAGGGCTCGGTGAACCGGTTGGACACCAGCAGGGCGAAGTTGGTGTTCTCACTGCGCAGGGCGGGATCGGCGTAGGAGTGGCCGTTGACGGTATTGATGCCCTCCACATTCTCCGCCACTACGTGGCCGTAGGGGTTCATACAGAAGGTGCGCACCTGGTCGCCGTACTGCTTGGTGCGGTAGACCAGCTTGGACTCATACACCACGTCGGTGATGTGCTCAAACACCCGGGCGGGCAGCTCCACCCGGACGCCAATGTCCACCTGATTATTGAGCAGTTTCAGCCCCAGGGCTTTGCACTGGTTGGCAAACCACTCCGCCCCGGAGCGGCCGGGCCCGGCGATGAGCCAGTCGCAGTCCACCTCGTCCCCCTTTTCGGTGATCAGGCGGTACCCCTTCTCCATCGTCTCGATGCGCTCCACCCCGGTACGGAAGCGGAACTCCACCCGCTCTTTCATGTCCTCGTAGATGTTTTGGAGGATGCGCAGGTTGTTCTCCGTGCCCAGGTGCTTACATTTGGCCTGGAGCAGGTGAAGATCGAACTCCAGGGCCTTTTTCTCCAGAGCCTTGGCCTCCGGCGTAGCCGTGGAATAGAGCTCCCGGGTGGCCCCATGGCCCACGTTGATCTCGTCCACATAGCCGATGAGCTCCATGACCTGGTTGGCGGGCATAAAATCAGTGAGCCAGCCGCCGAACTCAGTGGTGAAGTTGAACTTCCCGTCGGAAAAGGCACCCGCCCCGCCGAAGCCGCACATGGTGCCGCACACCGGACACTGAACGCACGAGCGCACCTTTCCCGCCACGATGGGGCAGCTGCGGCGGTAGATGTCCTCGCCCTTCTCCAACACCAGCACCTTCAGCGACCGGCACAGACGGGTCAGCTCATAGGCGGCGTAAATGCCGGCCTCTCCACAGCCGATAACGGCCACATCCACTTTTTCACGCATGTCCATTCTCCTTTTTGGGATAGTGAGATCATGATACCACAAGGGCACAGAAGATTCCCTAAGCTCGCTTTGCTCGCAAAGTGAATCTATTGTATCATAGTTTGCCGCCCTTTTCTACTTCGAGCCCATTTTTTGGGTAGCTTTTTCCCAAAAACGTGTTATACTGGTGTAGATTTCATAAAGGAGGTTTTTTCTCATGATGATCCTGAAGGACAAGATCGCCATTGTCACCGGCGGAACCCGCGGCATCGGCTACGCCATCGTCAAGGGCTTTTTGGAGTGCGGCGCCACCGTGGTGCTCTGTGGCTCCCGCCAGGAGACCGTGGACAAGGCTCTGGCCTCTCTCAAGTCGCTCAACGCCGACTGGAAAGTGGAGGGCATCGCCCCCAACCTCACCGACTATGATTCGGTCAAGGCCGCTTTTGACGCCGTGGAGGCCAAGTACGGCCGCATCGACATTCTGGTAAATAACGCCGGCGTGTCCGACTCGGCCAAGATCGGCAGCTATACCCCCGAGATGTTCCGGAAAACCATGGATCTGAACGTGAACGCCATGTTTTACTGCATCCGGGCCGTGGTGGACGGCATGAAGGAGCGCCACAGCGGCGTCATCCTCAACACCTCCAGCATGGTCAGCAAGTACGGCCAGCCCGGCGGTGTGGCATACCCCACCAGCAAGTTCGCCGTCAACGGCATGACCCTCTCCCTGGCCCGGGAGCTGGCTCCCGACGGGATCCGGGTCAACGCCGTGGCCCCCGGCATCACCAAGACCGACATGGTCTCCGCCCTGCCTGAGAGCATGATCGCTCCCCTTATTGCCCAGATCCCCCTGGGCCGGATCGGGGAGCCGGAGGATATCGCCAACGCCTTCATCTTCCTGGCCAGCGACATGGCAAGCTACATCTCCGGCCAGGTGCTGGGGGTGGACGGTCTGACCCGGGTGTAAGCGCCCGCATACGGGCCCTTTGGCCGGAAGGCCGCAACATGTGGTTATACGCCCTCCGGGGCAAAAAAAGGGACGGGCCTGCAGGCCCGTCCCTTTTTTATACGAGATGGACAAACAGCGGCGCCAGCACCACGGTGAGCAGCCCCGCCACAGCGATGGAGAGGCTGGACATGGCCCCCTCCACCTCCCCCAGCTCCAGGGCGCGGCTGGTGCCGATGGCGTGGGAGGCGGTGCCCAGAGCCAGTCCCTTGGCAATGGGCTCCCGGATGCGCAGGAGCTTGAAAAGCCCCTCGGCGCACACGGCGCCCACAACGCCGGTAATGGCGATGGCCGCCACGGTGAGGGACGCCACGCCCCCCAGCTCCTGGGACAGGCTCATGCCGATGGCGGTGGTGATGCTCTTGGGGAGAAAGGACACCGCCAGGGCGTGCTCCAGGGAGAAGGCCCGGCACAGCAGGGTCACGCAGCACAGCGCCGTCAGCGTGCCCGCCAGGATGGCGGAGAGCACCGCCGCCAGGTTTCGCCGCAAAAGCTCCACCTGCTCGTAGAGGGGCACCGCCAGGGCCACGGTGGCGGGAGTGAGCAGGTAGGAGATATACTTGGCCCCTTCATTATAGGAGGTGTACTCCACCCCCACAAGGCGCAGGAAGAGGATGACCCCGATGGAGGCCAGGAGCAGCGGGTTCAATATGGCCAGCCTGAACCGCTTTTTGATCAAAAGCCCCAGCTCGTAAAAAACCAGGGTCGCCACTCCGCCGAAGAAGAGGGAGCCGGAGAGGAAATCACGCACGGCCCTTCCCTCCCTTCCTGCCGAGCATCCACTGGGCGGTGCAGCCGGAGACCGCCATCACCACAAGGGTAGAGGCCACCACGATAACCAGGGCGGGCAGCAGCACGCTTTGGAGCACGTCCCAGAGATCCATAAGCCCCACCACCGCCGGGATAAAAAGAATAGGCATGATCTCCAGGAGAAAGCCCGCCGCCGGCTTTACCTGCTCCAACTTCACCAGGCCCAGGCACAGGCCGGCAAAGAGGAGGATCAGGCCGTAGACGCTGGCGGGGACGGGCAGGGGGATCAGGAGCCGAAGGGCCTCCCCGGCGAAGGAGAAGGCCAGGATAATGAGAAATTGCCGTGCGTATTTCAAGGGATCGCCTCCAAAGAAAACAGGTATCCCTATTATACCCGGCTTGTCAAGGGGCCGGGTGAACCTCCGCGCCGGTATAGTACCACTCCAGGATATCCGTAAAGCTCTTCCCCTCCCCCGCCAGGGCGTTGGCCCCGTACTGGCTCATGCCCACTCCGTGGCCGTAGCCGACGACCTGGAAGCGCACCTCCTCCTGGGTGGCCGTGACGGTGAACCGGGCCGAGCGCAGGCCGAAAATGGAGCGGGCCTGTCCCCCGGTGAGTTGCCGGCCGCCCACCGTCAAATGCTCCACCATGCCGGTGTCGTCGGTCTCTATGTTTTCGATCCAGGTGGCCGGATCGGCGCCAAACTCTGCGTTGGGGTCGGACAGGCGGAATCGGGCAAAGAACTCCGCCGGAGTGAAGACCACCTCGGTGCGCCAGCCGGGCACCTCCTCCCCCTCTGGGGAGGCCACCGCGGTCAGATAGGGCACCTCGGTGCCCCAGACCGTCACGGCGTCGTTGGTACGGCTGGCGGTGGAGGAGAAAAACACCGCGTCGATGGGTGCGCCTTCATAGAGGCACACCAGGCCGTCGGTGCTCTCCACCGCCTGGGCGATCTTGTCTGTATACAGCTGGGCGTTGTCCCCCCAGCCCGCCGCCGCCTGCTCCTTTGTCAGATATGCCTGGCAGCAGGCATAGTCGGTGCATACGTCGGCCCCGGGGTGCTTGTCCCCTCCGGAGCGCTGATAGAGGCAGTAGGTGCGGGCCGCCACCGTCTGGGCCTTCAGGGCCTCGGAATGGAAGGAGGCCGGCATCTCCGCGGAGACCACGCCCCAGAGATAATCCCTCATGGTCAGCTCCTCCACCGTGCCGTCCGCCTTCAAAAGGCGCAGCGTCTGCTGGGCGTCCCAGCCGGTGTTGGGCTCCACCGAGGGAGGCTCCAGCACCGGCAGCGTAGCGGTGGGAAGCGGAGGCTCCGTCTCCCCCTTCTCCGGGCGCTCCTCCTGCGGAAGGAGCAGCAGCGGAAGGAGAAAAAATACCGCCAACAGCGCCACGCCCAGCAGCATCGCCCTGCCAGCCCAGCCGGTGTGTCCTCTGCGCTCTTGCTTGACCATAGTCTTCGACCTCTTCCCCGCCCTTTTTCGGGCATTTTGAATTGACCAAACCGAAAAAATAGAGTAAAATGAAGTATTCTTTATCTGAGCGTGAAGGAGTGCTGCCTCATGTCCGACGCCGCCTTTCTCGAGAGCCTGTGCCAGGAGTTTCAGGCCAACAGCCACATCGACCCCTCCGCCTACGAACACTTCAACGTGAAGCGGGGTCTGCGCAACGCCGACGGTACCGGCGTGGTGGCGGGCGTCACCGAGATCGCCAACGTCCGGGGCTACTATATTCAGGACGAGGAGCGCGTCCCCATGCCCGGCCAGCTCCTCTACCGGGGCATCGACCTCCAGGAGCTGATCCATGGCTTCACCTCGGAAAACCGTTTTGGCTATGCCGAGACCGCCTACCTGCTTCTCTTTGGCGCCCTGCCCACCCGGGAGCAGCTTGTGAGCTTTGAGTCCTTCCTGGACGCCAACCACGCCCTGCCCGATATGTTCACCGAGGACATGATCCTCAAGGCCCCCAGTCCCGACGTGATGAACAAGCTGGCCCGGGGCGTGCTCACCCTTTACTCCTACGATGATAACCCAGAAGACATGACGCTTTCCAGCGAATTGAGGCGCTCCATGGTTTTGATCGCCAGGGCCCCCCAGATGGTGGCCCACGCCTACGCCGCCAAGCGGCACTATTACAACAACGAAAGCCTTTACCTCCACCGGCCCCAGCCGGGGCTGTCCCTGGCGGAAAATTTCCTCTGGGCGGTGCGCCACGACAACCAGTTTACCGCCGAGGAGGCCCGGCTGCTGGATCTGTGCATGGTGCTCCACGCCGAGCACGGCGGCGGAAACAACTCCACCTTTACCTGCCGGGTGCTCACCTCCTCGGGCACCGACCTCTACTCCGCCATCGGCGCGGCTGTGGGCTCCCTGAAGGGCCCCAAGCACGGCGGGGCGAACAAGAAGGTCATGGAGATGTTCTCCTACATCAAAGAGGGTGTGAAGGACTGGGCCGACGAGGAGGAGGTCTCCCATTACCTGGGCCGGCTCATGGACAAGGCCGAGGGCGACCGGTCGGGCCTCATCTACGGAATCGGCCACGCCATCTATACCCTCTCCGATCCCAGAGCTGTCATCCTCAAGCAGTTCGCCCGCTCCCTTGCCCAGAGCAAAGGTATGCTGGAGGAGTTCCAGCTCTATGAGGCGGTGGAGCGGCTCACTCCCCAGGTCATGGCCCAGCGGGGCCAGAAGAAGGTGGTGTGCGCCAACGTGGATCTCTTCTCCGGCTTTGTCTACCAGATGATGGGCATCCCCATTGAGCTCTATACCCCCCTCTTTGCCATGTCCCGGATGGTGGGCTGGTGCGCCCACCGGCTGGAGGAGCTGTTCACTCCCGGCGGGCGGATCATCCGCCCCGCCTACAAGGTGGTGGCGCCCCTGCGGCCTTTCGTGCCCCTGGAAGAGCGGAGAAGCGGGCAAGTTGGGAGCTTGGACTGAAGCGAGGACGAGCGGTAAAGCGCAAAAAAGCGCCCTGCCTTTTTGGCAGGGCG
>NZ_CALPCU010000046.1:0-7532 GCF_943193085.1 Vermiculatibacterium agrestimuris
CGGCGTGGTTCTCCACGCCGCCCCTTTGATCTGATGGAGCTATCTCAGCACTTCTCGAAGATGGTGGCGACGCCCATGCCGCCGCCGATGCACAGGGTGGCCAGGCCCCGCTTGGCGTCGGGCCGCTTGGCCATCTCGTGGAGCAGGGTGACGATGATCCGGGCGCCGGAGCAGCCCACGGGGTGGCCGATGGAGATGGCGCCGCCGTTGACGTTGACCTTGCTCATGTCAAAGCCCAGCTCCCGGCCCACGGCGATGGACTGGGCGGCGAAGGCCTCGTTGGCCTCCACCAGGTCGATGTCCTCGATCTTCAGGCCGGCCTTGCTCATGGCCTGACGGGAGGCGGGGACGGGGCCCACGCCCATGATCTTGGGATCCACGCCGCCCTGGCCCCAGGAGACCAGCTTGGCCATGGGCTTCAGGCCGTACTTTTCAACGGCCTCGCCGGAGGCCAGGAGGATGGCGGCGGCGCCGTCGTTGATGCCGGAGGCGTTGGCGGCGGTGACCCGCTGGGTGTGCTTCTTGGCGTCGGCGGCGTGGCACTGGGTGACCTCAAAGGTGTGGACGATCTCGTCCTCCACGCCCTCAGGGCCAGCGGGGAAGGCGCCCCGGAGCTTGGCGATGCTCTCGGCGGTGACCCCGGCCTTGGGGTACTCGTCCACCTTAAACTCCACCATTTCCTTCTTTTTCTTGACCATCACGGGGACGATCTCAGCCTCGAACTTGCCGGCGGCCTGGGCGGCCTCGGTCTTCTGCTGAGAGGCGGCGGCGAAGGCGTCCTGCTCCTCCCGGGTGATGCCCCACACGTCGTTGATGTTCTCGGCGGTGGTGCCCATGTGGTAGTTGTTGTAGGCGTCCCACAGGCCGTCCTTTATCATGGTGTCCACCAGCTTCTTGTCCCCCATGCGGGCGCCCCAGCGGGCGTCCAGAGAGGCGAAGGGAGCGGCGGACATGTTCTCGGTGCCGCCGGCCACGATGACGTCGGCGTCGCCGCAGAGGATGGCCCGGGCGCCCTCGATGACGCTCTTCATGCCGGAGCCGCAGACCATGCCAACGGTGTAGGCGGGTACGGAGTAGGGCAGGCCGGCCTTTACCCCCACCTGGCGGGCCACGTTCTGGCCCTGGGCGGCAGTGAGGATGCAGCCGAACATCAGCTCGTCCACCTGCTCGGGCTTCACACCGCCGCGGGCAAGGACTTCCTTGACCACAGTGGCGCCCAGATCGGCGGCGGGCACGTCCTTCAGACTTCCGCCAAAGGAGCCAACCGCGGTGCGGCAGCAGTTGACGATGTACACTTCCTTCATATGAATCGACCTCCATGTCATATTTTTTTGGCTCTCACCAGGGTTTTCTGTTTGCGCAGTTCCTATTATATCTGCCCACAGCATAAAAAGCAAGAGAAACTTTGTGAAAACTTTAACGTCCTGCCGCCGGGAACCTTAAAATTGTGAACATTCCAAAAAGGGGAGCCGGTTTTCATTGTTTTGACAGAAAAAGCGTGATACAATAACATCCGCTGTAAAACGGACAAGGAGGATATCCATGAAAAAGACGAGAATTGCCGCCGGAGCCCTGGCGATAACAATGCTGGCAGGATGCTCCGCCGGCCCTGATCTGGTGGCCGCCCCGGACGATCTGGCCTATCAGGCCGCCGATCTCCAGCGGGACAGCCAGCTCTTTACGGTGGACGGCGCGGGGGTCAATGCCGAGGAGTATCTCTTTTGGCTGGTGAACGCCATTGCCGAGCAGAAGCATTACGGCCACCTCTCCGATGACGCCGATTGGTCTCAGCCTGTGGAGGGGCAGCCCTCCGCCGAGACGGTGAAGGCCGACGCGCTGAATACCGCCAAGCTCTACCAGGTCATCCGCAACCACGCCCAGGAGCTGGGCGTGGAGCTGACGGCGGAGGAGACCGAGCAGATGGAGGCCGACCTGGCCGAGGTGGTGGAGAGCTGGGGCGGCGAGGAGCGCTTCCGGGAGCTGCTGGATGAGCAGTGTATCTCCATGGATGGCTATGCCCGGCTCAACCAGGTGGCCTATCTCAACAAGGCCATTCAAAAAAAGCTGGAGGCCGACGGGCAGCTCACCGTCACCGAAGCCGACGTGGAGTCATATTTGGAGGAGCAGGGCATCTACGCCGTCAAGCACATCCTGGTGGCGACCCGCCACACCAACGCCGACGGCTCCCACGAGGAGTATACCGAGGAGGAAAAGGCCCAGGCCCTGGCGCTGGTCAAGGATCTGCGGGAGCAGCTCCGGGCGGCGGGGGACAGTGAGGCGCTGTTTGACCAGCTGATGGCGCAGTACAGCGAGGACGGCCGGGACGAGGAGGGAAACCTCTATGCGCCGGAGGGGTATCTCTACGTCTATCCCCAGGAAAAGGTCACCTCCTATTCGCAGATGGCGATGGTGCCGGAATTTGAGGCGGGCGCCCTGGAGCTGGAGATAGGCCAGATCAGTGAGCCCATTGAAACCAGCTACGGCTATCACATCATCCTTCGGCTGGAGCCTGACAGAGAGCAGGCCCGGCAGGAGTGCACCGCCGACTACCTGTATTATAAGCTGAACCGGAGTTGGCTGGAGCAGGCGGAGGTGGTGACCACCAAGGCCTATGACGAGCTGGATCCCCAGGTCTTTTATGACCGGCTGCAGAAGCTGCTGGACGCCCGGCAGGCGGCCAAGGCCGCCCAGGCCACGGCTACGCCCGAACAGAGCGCGCCGGGAGGGGAGAGCCCCCTGCCGGAGGAGACCGGCCCGGTGGGCTGAAAAATTGATCTGATCCGCAGTCCGGCAGAGCCTCTTTAGGCTCTGCCGGATATTTTTCTTCCAAAAATAAATTATAAATGTTAATATCATCAATAATCGTTGATTTTATTTCCTGATAATTGTGGCAAGCTATAACTATCAATTTGATAGGTATAGGAGGAAATTGCCATGAAGAAAAAGGAACGGGATCCTGAACTGGAGGCCATCGGTCAGCGGATACGCGCCGCCCGGCTGAGCAAGGGAATGACCAAGGAGGCGTTGGCGGAGGCTGCCGAGACCTCGACGCAATTCCTTTCCCAGGTCGAGAAGGGGGAGCAGAGCATGACGATGGTCAAATTCAAACGGCTGGCCACGGCGCTGGGCGTGTCCAGCGACTATCTGCTGTATGGCAGAACAGGTTTCAGCGAGAGGGCGGCCCTGGCGGCGGAATATATGGCGAGGCTGAATCCCATCGAGCGGGATATGGTCTCCCGAACGGTGATCGGGATACAGGGCATGCTGGACGAAGTTGCACCGGAGCAATGATGAAAAAAGAGATCAAAGTACTCTTGGTAGAAGATGACGAGGCCCAGCGCAGGCTCATGTCCATGCTTTTGAAGACCATGGAGGAGGTGCGCCTCACTGTGGCGGCCGACGGACTGCAGGGCTTGGAGCGGGCGCAGAGGGACCGGCCCGACGTGATCCTTCTGGATCTGATCCTGCCGGGGATCAGCGGGATAGAGCTGCTCAGGCGGTATCGCCGCGGAGGGGGACAGGCCGGGGTGCTGGCCATTTCCAAGGCGGTGGGGGAGGAGATCTGCGCGACGGCCATTGGGGCAGGGGCGAATTTCTTCCTGTGCAAGCCCGTCCAGTGGCCGGAGGTACGGCAGGCCGTTCGTTCCCTGGCCGGTGGTTTGACCCGGCGGTGCGAGGAACTTTTGGCGGAGATGGGCGGGCCTGACCTGATAGGCCGCCGTCAGGCTGCCCGCTGCGCGGGATGGCTGGGAGGACGGGAAAGCGGAAGCGTTCTTTTGAAGGAAGCCTATCTGGAGATCGCCAAAGAGGAGCGTACCTCGGTGGAGTGCGTGGAGAAAAATATCCGCCAGCTCATCAAAGAGCTGGCGGAAACGGGCACGCCTCTCTTTTGGAACCTGCTGGGCGGAAAGACGGACAAGCCGCCTACCAACAAACGCTTTCTTTTCACTCTGGCCGAGGCGGCCAGACGCCGGGAGGAATAGAAAAGAAGCTCTTCGCCAGAATTCCCTTGGAAAGGAACACCCTTCGCCCTTATAATGCGCTCACTGGAACGTGAAAAGGAAAGGACTGGTAGAGCGTGCAGGATGGGCATAGCGGAAGCCTTCGGGAGCTGTTGGACAAGCTGGAGAGCGATCCTCGGCGGGGGCTGAGGCCGGAGGAGGCGGCAAAACGCCTGGAGAAATACGGCCCTAACCGGCTGGAGGGGAAGAAAGAGCGGCCGTTGTTCCTGCGGGTGCTGGATCAGCTTCGCGACCCGATGATATTGGTGTTGCTGGCGGCGGCGGGACTGAGCCTTATCTCCAGCGGCGGGGAGGAGTGGCTGGACAGCGCCATCATTCTCCTCATCGTGGTAGTCAACGCCTTCATCTCCATCTCTCAGGAGAACAGCGCCCAGCAGGCCCTGGAGGCCCTGCGGAAGATGTCTGCCCCCCAAGCCAAGGTGGTGCGGGGCGGGAAAGAGCTGCGCCTGGAGGCCGACCAGGTGGTGCCAGGGGATGTGATATGCCTGGAGGCGGGGGATCTGGTACCCGCCGACGCCCGGCTGCTGGAGAGCGCCCAGCTCAAGGCGGACGAGAGCGCCATGACGGGGGAGTCCCTGCCGGTGGAGAAACAGGCGGGGGAGGGCCTGCCCCCGGAGACCGGCCTGGGGGATCGGAAAAACATGGTCATCGGCTCCACTGTGGTCACCGCCGGACGGGGTACCGCCGTGGTCACCGCCACCGGCATGGACAGCGAGGTGGGCCGGGTGGCGGGACTTTTGATGGAGCAGGAGGAGGCGGAGACGCCGCTTCAGCGGAAGATGGGGGAGATCTCCAAGATCTTGTCCTTTGTGTGCCTGTGCGTCTGCGCCGTCATGTTCGGGGCGGGGCTTTTGCAGGGGCGGGGGATGCTGGAGATGTTCATGACCGCCGTATCCCTGGCAGTGGCGGCCATCCCCGAGGGACTGCCCGCCATTGTCACCATTGTGCTGGCCCTTGGCGTGCAGCGGATGGCGGCCCGGGGCGCCATCGTGAAAAAGCTGCCTGCGGTGGAGACCCTGGGCTGCGCCGGGGTCATCTGCTCGGATAAGACGGGCACCCTGACCCAGAATAAAATGACGGTGCGCAAGCTGTGGATCCCGGAGGGCCGGGGAAGACGGGAGCTACTTACGGCGGCTGCCCTGTGCTGCGACGCCACCCTTCGGGACGGCCGGGCGGTGGGCGAGGCCACCGAACGGGCCCTGGTGGAGGCCGCGGCCCAGGAGGGGCTGGAGAAGGAGGAGCTGGAACGGGAGCTGCCCCGGAAGGGGGAGCTGCCCTTTGACTCGGAGCGGAAGCTGATGACCACCATCCACGCCCTGCCGGAGGGAGGCTTCCGGGTGTGCGTCAAGGGAGCGCCCGACGTGCTTCTGGGCCGGTGCGCCCTGTCCGACCATTCCCGCAGGGCCGCCCTGGCGGCCAATGACGGTATGGCGAAGGATGCCCTGCGGGTGCTGGCGGTGGCCTTCCGGGACATAGAGCGGCTGCCGGCGGAGGTGAGCTCCCGTACTCTGGAACAGGAACTGACCTTCCTGGGCCTTGTGGGGATGATGGATCCCCCCAGAGCGGAGGCCAAGCAGGCGGTGGAGCAGTGCCGCAAGGCGGGGATCCGCCCGGTGATGATCACCGGAGATCACAAGCTCACCGCCGTGGCGGTGGCAGGGGAGCTGGGCATCTATACCCAGGGAGATCTGGCGGTGACGGGGGCCGATCTGGACTTCATGCCCCAGGAGCTGCTGGAGCAGGACGTGGAGAAATTTTCCGTCTACGCCCGGGTGTCCCCGGAGCACAAGACCCGCATTGTCAACGCCTGGCGGAAGAAGGGGCAGATCGTGGCCATGACAGGGGACGGGGTCAACGACGCCCCCGCCCTGAAGGCCGCCCACATTGGCTGCGCCATGGGTCAGGCGGGCACCGATGTGGCCAAAGAGGCCGCCGATATGATCCTCACCGACGACAACTTTGCCACCATTGTCTCCGCCGTGGCCGAGGGGCGGGGCATCTACGCCAACATCAAGAAGGCCATCCACTATCTCCTCTCCTGTAACATCGGAGAGATCCTGACCATCTTCCTGGCCACTGTTTTGGGCTTCCACCAGATGCCCCTGATGCCGGTGCAGCTTCTGTGGCTCAACCTGGTCACCGACGCCCTGCCCGCATTGGCACTGGGTGTGGAGCCGGTGGAGGAGGGAACCATGGAGCGGCGGCCCCGGGACGCGGGGGAGAGCCTTTTCACCCGGGGCTTTACCTTGCGGCTGTGCTGGCAGGGGGCTATGGTGGGCCTACTGACCTTGGCGGCCTACTTTTTGGGGGAATATGTCCTCTCCGATCCCGGAGAGGCCTATCAGGCGGCCAACACCATGGCCTTTGCCACCCTGACCCTGTGTCAGCTCTTTCACGCCTTCGATGTGCGCAGCGAGGAGCACTCTCTGTTCCATATCGGGATATTGAGTAATCCCGCCATGAACAAAGCCTTTTTGGTGGGACTTCTGATGCAGCTGGCGGTGCTGTGCCTGCCGCCGCTCCAGCGCATCTTCCAGACGGTGGACTTAAACCCGGTGGAGTGGACGGTGGTACTGGTTCTGGCGGTCACCCCGGTGGTGGTGTGCGAGATCGGGAAGCGGCTGTGGAAGAAAAAGGACAAATAAAAACCGCCGCCGACGGCAGACGCCGTCGGCGGCCTTTTGCTGAAAAAAGCAAGCAGGTCAATTGCTTTTTAGAACGCATTTGTCGCAGGGCTCCAGCCCAAAACCGAGCGCAGTGGCGAGAGGGGCTTCCCAGTAAGTGCCGCCGTTGCAATGATCGTCATAGTGGTACTTTTTCCCCGTTTTGGTGATAAAAATGGGTTGCTCCGCCTCGGGAAGGGATAAGGCGACGGTGGAGGTCTCCTGTATCCACTCCACGTCCAACCCCAGGGCGCTGGCAACGGCCCGGACAGGGAGGTAGGTGGTGCCGTCGATGGCGAAAGGCTCCACCGGGCTCCCAATGGCGTTTACAGGGACGATGGGCTGGCCGTTGAGGGTGATGTGGATGTCGCTATAATCCAGCGTGGCCTGGGTCTGATAGGCGGCGAGGGCGGAGGTGGCCAGAGCGAGGAAAAGAATGGCGCTGAGGAAACCGGCGGCATAAGAGCGGATGGTTTTGCGTTTCATACGATCATATCCTTTCCTGGACAAGGTGTCCGAGTTATTTATCAGTATAGCGGATCCAAACAGAAAATGCAATATAAAATGAATATATTTTGAATATCTCAAACATGGCACAAACAATATATGATGGTGTCGAGGTGAGAGAATGGAACGAGACACCATCAGATTGTCCAAGCGTGGGGACGACGGCTACAAGGTTATTTCCGTGCGGCTGAAAGAACCTACATTGAAGCGTATTGACGAGGCGGCGGGAAAAACCAACCGCTCCAGAAACGAGATCATCAACATTATACTGGATCACGGTGTGGATATTTTAGAGATCGAAGAGTGACAGGACAAAAAAGGGCCGCCGACGGCATTTGCC
>NZ_CALPCU010000047.1:0-6563 GCF_943193085.1 Vermiculatibacterium agrestimuris
GCCGCCTGCGGCGGCGTCCTGGGTCGGGCGGTGGAGGAGCTGGAGGGGGGCGGGGACGACGCCGTCCAGACCGCCGGCCGCACCCTGCTGGAGCTGCTCGCCAAGGGAGATGAGCTGACCCTGGCAGAGTGGTGCGTCACCCTGGAAAAGTGGGACAGGGAGAGCATGAAGGGACTTTTGGAGCGCGCTGTGCTCCTTCTGCGGGATGCCCTGGCCCTCCAGAGAGGAGGCCGGGCCCTCTCCGGCGGCAGGGACGCCGCCGCACTGGCTCAGGCGGCCAGGCTCCCGGCCAAGAAGCTTCTCTCCGCCGTCGACGCGGTGGAAGACCTGCGCACAGGCGCCCAGTTCAACGTCAGCTCCGCCCACCTCGCCGGGGCTCTCTGCGCCCGGCTCAGCTCCCCTTGATATCCCCATCCATCTTTCCTGTTGGGAGGCCATTTTCATGACTGAGATCATCTCCGTCCGGTTCAAATCCGGCGGAAAAGAATACTACTTCGACCCCAAGGGCATCCAGGTGCACGTGGGAGATCAGGTCATCATCGAGACCGCCAAGGGCCTTGAGTTCGGAACCTGCTCCCGGGCCAACACCCAGGTGAGCGACGACCAGGTGGTGCAGCCCCTGCGCCCCGTGATCCGGCTGGCCAACGAGCGGGATCTGGCCGCCCTGGAGCGCAACCGGGAGCGGGAGAAGACCGCCCTTCAGGTCTGCCAGGAGAAGATCGCCGAGCACGGCCTGGACATGAAGCTGGCCCGGTGCGAGTGCTCCTTTGACGGCAACAAGCTCCTCTTCTTCACCAGCGAGGGCCGGGTGGATTTCCGGGCTCTGGTGAAGGATCTGGCCGCCACCTTCCACTCCCGCATCGAGCTGCGGCAGATCGGCGTCCGGGACGAGTCCAAGCTTCTGGGCGGCCTGGGCATCTGCGGCCGGCCCTTCTGCTGCAACGCCTTTTTGGAGCAGTTCCAGCCCGTCAGCATCAAGATGGCCAAGACCCAGGGCCTGAGCCTGAACCCGGCCAAGATCTCCGGCGCCTGTGGGCGGCTGATGTGCTGCCTGAAATACGAGCAGGACGCCTATGAGGACGCGGTGAAGCGTCTGCCCAAGAACGAGTCCTTTGTGGAGACCCCCGACGGGGCGGGTACGGTGAGCGCCGTGAATTTCCTGCGGGAGACGGTAAAGGTGCGCCTGGAGGAGGCTCCCGAGACCCCCCAGACCTATATCGGGGAAGAGATCAACGTGATCCGCAACGGAAAGGGCCGGCGCCCGGAGGGCTATGTGGCGCCGCCCAAGGAGGAGCTGGAGAAGCTGCGCAAGGTGACCCCCCGGCTGACAGGCAAGCAGGAGCGGGATCTGACCGGCAGCATCAACGACGTCCTGGCCGATCTGGACACAGAGCGGCGGGAACGCCGTCCCCGCCAAGGCGCCAGACCCAGGCAGGAGCCTAAGCCGAAGCAGGGCGGGCCCGCCGGGGAGGACAAGTCCAAACAGGAGGCGGCTGCCAAGGAGCCCAAGCCCCAGGGCCAGGGACAGAGCCGCAGCCGCCGGAGAAGACGGCGGGGCGGCGGAGGCAGCAAGCCCAAGGAGAGCTAAAAAGAAAACGGAGCGTATTTCCAAAACCCGGAAATACGCTCCGTTTTTACTTTTTGCCGGTTGGAGCTTATTCAAAGGTGAAATCGACCACCTTCACGTCCCGCTCCATACCGTGACCGTCCATGCCCACGCCGTCGATGGCCATCTCCCCCAACTGATTGTCATAGGGGTCGTGCCGCCAGGCCAGGTCAGGCGGGGTGAGGGGGGCCTGGAAGAGGCTGTTGGCCACCATGCGGCAGGGATCCAAATTGCCGAAATAGTGCTTTGTCCGTTCCGGTTCCCCGTTTCGCCGTCCGCCGGAGCCAAAGGAGGGGTCGGCGTAGAGCCAGCCATAGGGGGCAACGTAGAACATGGCCCAATCGTGGGCGCCCGCCCCGTCGGGGGTGACGTGGAGACCGCTCTGCCACCGGGCGGGCACCCCGGCGATGCGGCACAGGGTGATGAAGAGCAGCGCCATCACCCCGCAGTCACCCCGCAGCTCCTTGGCACAGCTGTCGGCGATGTCGTCCAGCTGGATGTACGCGGGCTGATAGCGGTAATCCACATGCCCGGTGACATAGTCGTAAATGGCCCCCGCCTTCTGGATGGGGCCCTCCTTCCCCTGGGTCAGGCGGCGGGCCAGCGCCTGAAGGTAGGGGGTAAAGGCGATGTGGGGCAGGGCCTCTTCGGTGTCAAAGACGGGCTGGACGCTGTCCCATTTCAGCGCGTAAGGATCGACGAAGGACGCCTTGTGGCGGTAGCGGTAGGTCACCTCAAAGCTGTCCCGGCCAGTACTCTCCCAATAGATGGTGCGGGCGGGGGCGTCCGCCGGGGCCAGGACATAGCCCGGGGTGGCCTCCAGAAGCTGGATCTCGCTTTGCTGGGGGCAGTCCGCCGGGAAGGGCAGCCAGGCCTGCACCCGTTTTCCCGCCGAGGGGACGGCGGCGCGAATGGAGGCCTTCAGGGTAATACAGGCGGAGAGCCCCCCCTCTTTCCGCATCCGGGAGAGCATCTCGTTGCGCTTGCTGTGATCCTCTGCCTCCGGCTTCAGGCCGGGGGCCTCCGCGGGATAGAGGCGGGTGGAGTTCAGGAAGCCGGAGTGGAAGTGCATCTGGCCGTCCACCATCCGCCAATCCATCCGGCGGCCATCCACCAGGGCGTCGAACTGTTCCTCGGTGCAGCCGGGCCACTCCTCACGCACCATGGCCAGGGCGGTGGCACGGTCGTAGGGATAGCTGTCCCTCAGCCGCTCCAGCCGCATTTTTTCCGCCTCCAGCCGGGGAAAGAGCTCCCGCTGGCAGTCCTGGGCCAGATAGCCCTCGATGAGCCGCAGGGCCCCCTGGATATCCCCCATGGCCTTTCGCCGGGCCACGTCGGCGGGCAGAGCGTCCATCAGGTGGAGAAACGCCTCGTTTTGATTTTTCATCAGTCCCCGTCTCCTTTTCTTTCCAGCCTGCGGCGTTTGCCGTCGGGGGTCTGGATAAACGTGTTGTCCAAATTGGCCTGGAGGCTCTGTTTCACCGCCTCCACGTATTCCCGGCGCAGAGCGGCCTGCTCGGTCTTTTCCGCCTCGGTGAGGCCCTCTGTCCGGGCCTTCCGGGCCAGGGCGTTGATCCGGGCTACCTTTTCGTCTGTGATCAAAGGAAATTCCCCCTTACAGATATCGCTCCAGAGTCAGAATGACCCGTCCTTTTTTGGACAGGCCTCCCACCTCGGCCACCACGCACTTGCCCAGGCCCCGGCAGGTCATCACGTCCCCCTGTTCCACCGTCTTATCGCTCTTCATACAGGGCCGGTGGTTCAGCTCCACCCGCCCCCCGGTGATGAGGGCGGCGGCCTTGCTCCGGCCCAGGGAGAAGCCGGAGGCCATCACCGCGTCCAGCCGCAGGGTGTTCACCGTGTCGTGGATGGTCTTGATCTGCGGGGTGGGGAGGAAAAGTTCATCCAAGGGGATCTCCTCCACCCGCAGCCTGGCCCGGCCTGCCTCGGTAAAATTCTGCAGCAGGTAGGGCCCCAGCTCGCGGAAGACCAGCAGGTCGCACAGACCCTCCCCCACCAGAATATCCCCCACCTTCTCCCGGTCGATGCCCTGGCCCAGTATCGCCCCCAGAAAGTCCCGGTGGGTCAGCGCCTCCCCGGACTGCCAGCGGCAGCGCAGGGCGAGGAAGGGAGGCTCCCAGTCGCCCTCCTCCTGCCAATCAGGAAGGAAGGCGCAGACCTTTCGCTCCGCGTCGGCCCAGCCCCCGGAAAAGAGGTGCCGGGGGTGGCCCTCGGCGGTGATGAGCCGCAGAGCGGATTCCTGCTGGGCGGTGGAGAGGAAAAAGGTGCAGGCGGGGCTTCCCCTGCGGGCGGAGTCCAGCTTGTCTTCCAGCCGGGCCAGCAGCCGCCGCTCGTCTCCATCCCGGGCCAAGCGGTTCAGCAGTTCTGATTTGCTCAACACCCCGTCTCCCCCTTCCCCGCGTTATTCTTCCAGCGTGTGGAATTATACCACAAGGAGGGCCCCGGCGCAAGAAAAGAGCGGAGCGGCCGCTATAATACTTGCCTTTTTCGGCATGGTGGGTTATAATTTTAACGATTTTGGTTCCAGAGCCTCTATATTGAAAACATCAGGGAGGAATAACGCCATGAATTATGACATGAAGGGTAAGGTCGCCATCATTACCGGCGCCGGCCGGGCCGTCCTCAGCGACGGCAAGAGCTGCGGCTCCATCGGCTACGGCATTGCCACCGCCTTCGCCAAGGAGGGCGTGAACCTGGTCATCACCGGCCGCAACGTAAAGAAGCTGGAGGACGCCAAGGAGGAGCTGGAGCGGCTCTACGGCATCCGGGTGCTCCCTGTCCAGGCCGACGTGGCCGCCGGCAGCGACAACGAGGCCGTGGTGCAGCATGTCATCGACGAGACCATCAAGACCTTCGGCCGTATCGATGTGCTCATCAACAACGCCCAAGCCTCCGCCTCCGGCGTGCCCCTGGCCACCCACACCACTGAGAACTTTGATCTGGCCATGTATTCCGGCCTCTACGCCGCCTTCTATTACATGAAGGCATGCTATCCCCACCTGAAGAAGACGAAGGGGACTGTCATCAACTTCGCCTCCGGCGCGGGCCTGTTTGGCAACTACGGCCAGTGCTCCTACGCCGCCGCCAAGGAGGGCATCCGGGGCCTTTCCCGGGTGGCCGCCACTGAGTGGGGGCCTGACGGCATCAACGTCAACGTGATCTGCCCCATTGCCTGGACGGCCCAGCTGGAGAACTTCGAAAAGGCCTATCCCGACGCCTTCAAGGCCAACGTGAAGATGCCTCCCATGGGTCACTACGGCGACCCCGAGACCGAGATCGGCCGGGTCTGCGTTCAGCTGGCCAACCCCGACTTTAAGTATCTCACCGGCGAGACCCTCACCCTGGAGGGCGGCATGGGCCTGCGGCCGTAAGCCTCCCCGCAAACGGAAAAGAAAAAAGCCCTGCGGCGGATCCGCCGCAGGGCTTTTTGCAAACGATGGGCCTGCCGGCAAAAAGGCAAAAGAAAAAAGAGGCCGCCTGAAAAATTTCCGCTTTCTAAATCGTGTTATGGGTGAAGGGAGATGAGACCGTGACTGACTGCGAACTGGAACAAGATCTCCGCCGGGTGGTGGAAACATACAGCCCCATGCTTCTCCGGGCCGCCCTTACCCGGACGGCCACCCCCACCGATGCGGAGGACGCGGTACAGGACGTGTTTCTTCGGCTGCTGGATAAGCGCCCCCGTTTCCGGGACGGGGAGCACGAGAAGGCGTGGCTGCTGCGGGCCACCCTGAACCGGGCCAGCGACCTCCGCCGCAAGAGGCGTGACGACGTCCCCTTGGAGGAAGCGGCCAACGCCGCCGCCGAAGCTGTCGATCATGGCCCCCTCCTCTCCGCTGTCCGCTCCCTGCCCGAGGCGTACAGCGCCGTGATCCATCTTTACTATTATGAGGGCTATTCCATAAAGGAGATCGCCAGACTGCTGGCGCTGCCTGCTCCCACTGTGGGAACTCGGCTCTCCCGTGGGCGGGAACGCCTGCGGAAGCTGCTAAAGGAGGAAGAAGCATGAACCGGGAAGAATACCGTACCCAAATGGACGCCGTTTTCTTCTCCCCTGACTTCCAAGACCGAACTATGGCGCGTCTGGAGGAACTGGCCCGGGAAAAGGAGAAAAACAGTATGAAAAAGTGGAATTTGAGAACTGGACTTGTGGCCGCTGCCGTGGCTGCGGCCCTCACCATCACCGCCGGAGCCGCCGTGATGATGCTGCGGCCCCAGGATGTGGCCCAGCGGGCCGGAAATGAGGCCCTGGCCGCCGCCTTTGAAAGCGGAGAGGCCGTCACGGTAAACGATACGAAGACCGTGGGCGATTACAGCGTGACCCTCATGGGCCTGGTGAGCGGCGAGGGACTGAGCCGGGTGGAAAATCTGCCCAACGGCGTGGCCCGGGACAAGACCTACGCAGTCCTGGCCTATGCCCGCACCGACGGGACGGCCATTGAGGAGGACGTGCCCGATCTGACCGTCTCTCCCCTGGTAGAGGGATACGCTCCCTGGCAGCTCAATGCCTGGACGCTGGACGGCGGCACCTGCACCTTTGCCCAGGATGGAACCCTTTATTACCTTTTTGAGTGTGACAATGTGGAGATCTTTGCCGACCATACCGTCTATCTGGCGGTGTATCCCGGCACCCACACCCCGCCCAGCGCGGAGCTGTTCGGCTTTGACGAGAAAACCGGCGCCATCACGCCCAAGGGGGACACGGCCCTCTTTTCCCTGCCCCTGGATCCCGCCAAGGCCGACCCTCAGAAGGCCCAGGCCCTGGCAGGGGACTGGATGGAGGACGATCCCCAGCCCACAGAGTCCCAGGAGCCCGAAGAGGAGATCCCCGCGGATGTGGATCTTATCATCATGGAGGATCCTGACCACCCCGGCCAGCTCATCACCGTGGAGAAGTAAAGAAACAGCATGGCCCGGCCGGTCCGGCCGGGCCATG
>NZ_CALPCU010000048.1:0-5774 GCF_943193085.1 Vermiculatibacterium agrestimuris
CTCTTCTTTGTGTTGGCGTCACCTATTTTACCAGTCCGTTGCCAGACAAGTATCGTCGGCGCAAGTGAGCTTAACTGCCGTGTTCGGGATGGGAACGGGTGGACCCTCACTGCAATCGACACCAACTGCGTCAGCACAAGCTTCGTATCCTTCGCTGTGCTTCCTTTCCAGATCAAACCTTGCTCGCAAGCCTTGATCTGGTTTTATCTTAACTGGAAATCTTACCTCCCAGTCAAAATACCTATTGAATTGTAAACGTTCTTCTTCGCCTTGTCAATCTCTTTTTTGCTTCGCAAAAAGAGGTGGTGACCCGTACCGGATTCGAACCGATGTTAACGGCGTGAGAGGCCGCTGTCTTAACCACTTGACCAACGGGCCATGGTGCGCCTTCACGGACTCGAACCGGGGACCCACTGATTAAGAGTCAGTTGCTCTACCAACTGAGCTAAAGGCGCATAGGGGTGTGGGCTGTCACGCTGCGAACAGATCAGGGCGCTCACTCGCCTTCCCTTCGTCTCAGGCTGGTCTCCGGGCCTCTCTCGGCCCTGCGCTCGCCCTCGCTCCGATCCAGGCTCCTTCGCAGACCTGTTCTCCGCGCTTCTCTGCACCCTCAAAACCGAACAACGTAGCTCTATTATGTCCTGCAAGCGTGTCTGCATTCTTCATGTTAAGGTCAAGCCCTCGGCTGATTAGTACCGGTCAGCTGCATGCATTACTGCACTTCCACCTCCGGCCTATCGACGATGTAGTCTACATCGAGCCTTACTCCTCGAAGGATGAGAGATCTAATCTTAGGGGGAGTTTCACGCTTAGATGCCTTCAGCGTTTATCTCGTCCGTACGTAGCTACCCAGCTGTGACCTTGGCAGGCCAACTGGTGCACCAGCGGTACGTCCATCCCGGTCCTCTCGTACTAAGGACAGCTCCCTTCAAATCTCTTACGCCCGCAACAGATAGGGACCGAACTGTCTCACGACGTTCTGAACCCAGCTCGCGTGCCACTTTAATCGGCGAACAGCCGAACCCTTGGGACCGAATACAGCCCCAGGATGTGACGAGCCGACATCGAGGTGCCAAACCTCCCCGTCGCTGTGGACGCTTGGGGGAGATCAGCCTGTTATCCCCAGGGTAGCTTTTATCCGTTGAGCGACGGCACTTCCACTTGCATACCGCCGGATCACTAACTCCAACTTTCGTTACTGCTCGACTTGTCAGTCTCGCAGTTAGGCTGGCTTATACGTTTACACTCACTGCACGATTTCCGTCCGTGCTGAGCCAACCTTTGAGCGCCTCCGTTACTCTTTAGGAGGCGACCGCCCCAGTCAAACTGCCCACCTAACAGTGTCCCCCGACCTGATTCAAGGCCGCAGGTTAGAAATCCAGCAAATCAAGGGTGGTATCCCAAGGGTGACTCCACACGAGCTGACGCCCGTGCTTCCAAGTCTCCCACCTATCCTGTACATGACTTACCGAATTCCAGTATTAAGCTACAGTAAAGCTCCATGGGGTCTTTCCGTCTAGTTGCGGGTAACTGGCTTCTTCACCAGTACAACAATTTCGCCGGGTGGGCTGTTGAGACAGCGCCCAGATCGTTACGCCATTCGTGCGGGTCAGAACTTACCTGACAAGGAATTTCGCTACCTTAGGACCGTTATAGTTACGGCCGCCGTTTACTGGGGCTTCAATTCAATGCTTCGCCCGAAGACTAACATCTCCTCTTAACCTTCCAGCACCGGGCAGGCGTCAGCCCATATACGTCATCTTTCGATTTAGCATAGACCTGTGTTTTTGGTAAACAGTCGCCTGGGCCTATTCTCTGCGGCCCCCCTTAGGGGGCTCCCCTTCTCCCGAAGTTACGGGGTCATTTTGCCGAGTTCCTTAACAACCCTTCTCCCGTTGGCCTTAGGATTCTCTCCTCATCTACCTGTGTCGGTTTGCGGTACGGGCACCTTAGCATACCTCACGCCTTTTCTCGCCTCTGGACATCGAGGACTTCCCTACTATATTTCGGTCCCTTACGCCCGGGTCAACCAACGCCCGGGTCCCTCTATTCCAAAGTGTCAGCGTGCTTAAGGTTCGGTGGCTACGGAATTTCTACCGTATGTGCATCGACTACGCCTTGCGGCCTCGCCTTAGCTCCCGGCTTACCTTGGGCGGACGAACCTTCCCCAAGAAACCTTAGATTTTCGGCCATTATGATTCTCACATAATTCTCGCTACTCATTCCGGCATTCTCACTCGAATACAGTCCACCAGTGCTTCCGCTCTGACTTCGCCCCGTATTCGACGCTCCCCTACCCCTGTCCATAAGGACAAGCCCAAGCTTCGGTTATATGCTTAGCCCCGTTATATTTTCCGCGCAGAACCACTCGACCAGTGAGCTATTACGCACTCTTTGAATGAGTGGCTGCTTCTGAGCCAACATCCTGGTTGTTTTCGCAGTTCCACATCGTTTTCCACTTAGCATATATTAGGGACCTTAGCTGTGGGTCTGGGCTGTTTCCCTTTTGACCATGAGACTTATCTCACATAGTCTGACTGCCGATCATCAATTCTCCGGTATTCTTAGTTTGATAGGGTTCAGTAAGCTTATCGCCCCCTAGCCCAGTCAGTGCTTTACCCCCGGGAATCTAAATCAACGCTAGCCCTAAAGCTATTTCGGGGAGAACCAGCTATCTCCGAGTTCGATTGGAATTTCACCGCTATCCACAGGTCATCGCCGGACATTGCAACGTACGTGCGTTCGGTCCTCCATGGAGTTTTACCTCCACTTCAACCTGCCCATGGATAGGTCACACGGTTTCGGGTCTATGGCTGCTGACTTTATACGCCCTGTTCAGACTCGCTCTCGCTTCGCCTCCGGCACTGAATGCCTTAAGCTTGCCAGCAGCTATAACTCGCCGGACCATTCTACAAAAGGTACCTCATCACCCATTAACGGGCTTTGAGTGCTTGTAAGCACAAGGTTTCAGGTTCTCTTTCACTCCCCTCACGGGGTCCTTTTCACCTTTCCCTCACGGTACTGCTCCTCTATCGGTCATCAGGTAGTATTTAGGGTTGGAGGGTGGTCCCCCCAGCTTCCCACGGGGTTTCACGTGTCCCGCGGTACTCTGGATACCCGTCAACAGACTTCGCCTTTCGCCTACGGGGCTCTCACCCGCTGTGGCCGGCCTTCCCATACCGTTCGGCTAAACTAGTCTGTCTTATACAGGTCCACAACCCCAGGAGACAAGTCTCCTGGTTTGCCCTCTTCCGCGTTCGCTCGCCACTACTAGCGGAATCTCGGTTGATTTCTCTTCCTCGCCCTACTTAGATGTTTCAGTTCAGGCGGTTCCCTTCCTACGCCTATTTGATTCAACGCAGGATGACGGAGTATTGCTCCGCCGGGTTTCCCCATTCGGAAATCTACGGATCAAAGTGTATGTGCCACTCCCCGTAGCTTATCGCAGCTTGTCACGTCCTTCTTCGGCTCCTGATGCCAAGGCATTCCCCTTGCGCTCTTATCAGCTTGACCTCGTAGAACAGCTTTAGCTGTTCTCTTAAGATCATGAATTATGCAGATCATAACAGAAGTTGTCAATTTCAGCTCAATTGTCTTTACCCTACTAAACAGCTTTCGCCATTTATAAGTTCCACAACATTTTTCGCTTTCATTGCCCTCTGTTGCTTGCTCTTCATACTAGAATCTACGTTGTTCAGTTTTCAAGGTGCAGACCTTCCGGCCTTGGCTTAACGTCAAAACCAGATACAAGTCTTCAAGTCTTCTTAAAGACTTGTATCTGTTCTCGACCTTTAACGTTTGGTGGGCCAGAGTGGACTCGAACCACCGACCTCACGATTATCAGTCGTGTGCTCTAACCAGCTGAGCTACTGGCCCTCGTGGTGGAGGTTACCGGACTCGAACCGGTGACCCCCTGCTTGCAAAGCAGGTGCTCTACCAGCTGAGCTAAACCCCCATAGCACACTAGGACGTGTACCCTCTAAATTAAACAACGTGAATCCTTAACAACTCCATCCGAGTCTGACCTGAGGATTAGAGGTCTGACCGTAGCCAGCCCCGTTTCTCCTTAGAAAGGAGGTGATCCAGCCGCTCGTTCTCGAACGGCTACCTTGTTACGACTTCACCCCAATTATCGAACCCACCTTCGGCCGCGCCCCCCTTGCGGTCAGGCTACGGACTTCGGGTGTTCCCGACTCTCATGGTGTGACGGGCGGTGTGTACAAGGCCCGGGAACGTATTCACCGCGGCATGCTGATCCGCGATTACTAGCGATTCCAACTTCACGCAGGCGGGTTGCAGCCTGCGATCCGAACTGGGACGGCTTTTAGGGATTTGCTCTGCCTCGCGGCTTTGCTTCCCTCTGTTGACCGCCATTGTAGTACGTGTGTGGCCCAGGACATAAGGGGCATGATGATTTGACGTCGTCCCCACCTTCCTCCGTTTTGTCAACGGCAGTCTCGCCAGAGTGCTCTTGCGTAGCAACTGGCAATAAGGGTTGCGCTCGTTGCGGGACTTAACCCAACATCTCACGACACGAGCTGACGACAACCATGCACCACCTGTCACCGGTGTCCCCGAAGGGAAAAGCTTATCTCTAAGCCGGTCACCGGGATGTCAAGCCCTGGTAAGGTTCTTCGCGTTGCTTCGAATTAAACCACATACTCCACCGCTTGTGCGGGCCCCCGTCAATTCCTTTGAGTTTCAACCTTGCGATCGTACTCCCCAGGTGGGATACTTATTGCGTTAGCTGCGGCACGGAGGGGGTCAGACCCCCCACACCTAGTATCCATCGTTTACAGCGTGGACTACCAGGGTATCTAATCCTGTTTGCTCCCCACGCTTTCGCGCCTCAGCGTCAGTTAATGTCCAGCAGGCCGCCTTCGCCACTGGTGTTCCTCCGTATATCTACGCATTTCACCGCTACACACGGAATTCCGCCTGCCTCTCCATCACTCAAGAAAAACAGTTTCAAATGCAGTTCCAGGGTTGAGCCCTGGAATTTCACATCTGACTTGCTTCCCCGCCTACACGCCCTTTACACCCAGTAAATCCGGATAACGCTTGCCACCTACGTATTACCGCGGCTGCTGGCACGTAGTTAGCCGTGGCTTATTCGTCAGGTACCGTCACTTGCTTCGTCCCTGACAAAAGAAGTTTACAACCCGAGGGCCTTCTTCCTTCACGCGGCGTTGCTGGGTCAGGCTTGCGCCCATTGCCCAATATTCCCCACTGCTGCCTCCCGTAGGAGTCTGGGCCGTGTCTCAGTCCCAATGTGGCCGGCCAACCTCTCAGTCCGGCTACTGATCGTCGACTTGGTGGGCCGTTACCCCGCCAACTATCTAATCAGACGCGAGGCCATCTCAGAGCGATAAATCTTTGGCAACCAAAGCCATGCGACTTAGTTGCATTATGCGGTATTAGCAGCTATTTCTAACTGTTATTCCCCACTCCAAGGCAGGTTCCTCACGCGTTACTCACCCGTCCGCCACTAGGTATTCCTATCATTTGGACGAATCCTCAATCAAGGGTACCCCGTTCGACTTGCATGTGTTAAGCACGCCGCCAGCGTTCATCCTGAGCCAGGATCAAACTCTCAATAATATGGTATCTACACAACCTAAGTTGTATAAACCGAAATTATTGAAGCTTATCTCTTAGCTTCAAAGAAATCATTTCGGAGACCTTCCCACAAGTTCTCACTTGTGAAAAGGACTTCCGTCCTCTTCTGGTGTTGTCTTGTCTTCACGTTGTTTAATTTACAAGGTGCACGCCGC
>NZ_CALPCU010000049.1:0-5216 GCF_943193085.1 Vermiculatibacterium agrestimuris
CGCGCCCCCCCCCCCCCCCCCCCCCCTCCCGATTTTTACAGCGGCAGATGGAAGGAGTGGAAAAATGGGAAAGAAACGTTTGGCGTCCATGATGGCTGTGGGAGTTTTGCTCCTGGCGGGGTTTGCCCCGGCGGGGGCAGGACAGGTGCCCTCGGTGCAGGTGAACGGGATGGTGACAGAGGCCATCCCGGAGCTTGTTCAGGGCAGGGCCTACCTGCCCCAGGCGGAGCTGGCGGCCCTGCTGGGGGCCCAGGCGCAGCGGCAGGGCGAGAATGTGCGCCTGTTCCGTGATGAATGGGAAGCTGCCGTGCCGGTGACCTATGAGCGGGACGGTGTTGCCTATCTGCCCCTCCGGGCGGCGGGAGCCGCTTTGGGTTATGAGGTAGGCTGGGATCGGGAGGAGCGGACGGTGATCCTGATGGAAGACCGATGCTCCGATGCGCGGAAATGGAGTCTGACCCAGGTGCAGACCCAGGCGGGGCTTCTCTCTCCCTGGGTGGAGCGCTGGGCCAGAGAGCTGGCTGAAACGGTAGACCCCGGCACGCCCCTGTCCGCCATTCCATTGACAAACGCGGCGACGGCGGCGGAGCTGGCGGCCAAGGGCGCGCAGGCGCTGACGGCGGGGGAGGGCTCCTTCCAGGTGGGAGCGACCGGCGTGCGCGTTTTGCGTAAAGCGGAGGAGACTGTTCTGACGGTCTGCCTGCCGGCGGAGGAGCTGCTCCCGGCACAGCGGCTGGGCATAGCAGAGCAGGAGGTCACCCTGACCCTTACGGTGGGGGAGGACAGCGCCCAGGCGCTGGCGACCCTGGGAGAGTGGCGGGCCTGTGCCCGGTGGACGGCATGATGGACGCTTTGGGACAGGTCGAGGGAACCTTCCTGCTGTGGATCCAGGAGGTTCTGCGCAATGGGATAACAGATCCCATCCTGTCGTTTTACACCAAGCTGGGAGATCACGGCCTGCTGTGGATCGCCCTGTGCCTTCTGCTTCTGCTCTGCCCCAAGACCCGGCGGGCGGGCCTGACCGGAGCGCTGGCGCTGGCGTTCAGCCTGCTGTTCACCAATGTTATCATTAAGCACGCCGTGGCGCGCACCCGGCCCTGGCTCATCCTGCCGCAGCTGATCCCGTTGGTGACGGAGCGGGATCCCAACTCCTTCCCCTCGGGGCATACCAGCGCGGCCTTTGCCGCGGCCACGGCCTTCTTCCACACTCTGCCCTGGAGGTGGGCCGGTGTTACGGCGGTGGTCATGGCGGCGGTGATGGCCCTGTCCAGGCTCTATGTGGGGGTGCATTTCCCCAGCGACGTGCTCTGCGGCGCCCTGGTGGGTTTTCTTTGCGGAGAGTTGGCCTGGTACATCGGCAAAAGGCTTCAGGAGCACACAGAGCGGGTCTACCGATAAAGGGAAACGGACGCCGGAAGGCGTCCGTTTTATTATGTAAACTATTTTCCGGCGGCGATGAGGGCCAGTTTCTCCTCCCGGGTGAGCTTTTTCACCGCCGCCTCCCGGCGCAGAGCGGCGGATTTGTCGGGCTGCTCCTCCCGGTAGACCACGGTCAGAGGGCTGCGGCCTCTGGTGTATTTGGCCCCTTTGCCGCTGCGGTGGAGAGCCAGGCGCCGCTCCACGTCGGTGGTGATGCCGGTATAGAGCGAGCCGTCTCCGCAGCGGAGAATGTAAAGCCAATAGGACATACCAGCCCTCCTTTTTATGTAAACCCCCTCAAAGAGAGGGGGTCTGCGCCGTTCAGCGGCAGCTGCAGTTGGAGCCGTGGTCGCCCAGCTGGAAGGAGGCGCACTCGGTGGCCTCACATTTGCTGACGTCCTTGCAGGTGCAGCCCACCTGGATGGCCTGAAGGGTGCACATGCCGGAGCTGCCGGCGTGGTAGGCGCAGGAGTTGACGGAGCACTTGATGCTGGGATTACCGGTATTGCTGCGTTGCATAGATGATTCCTCCCTGACATTTCGAAATTTGGGACACAGTCAGTATGCCCCCAGGGGGGAGGTTTCATGTGCGGGAAGTCAGGAGGGTGTGTTCTGGGCGTCCATGACCCGGGGGATGAACCGGCGGGCAAAGCGGCCTTTGCCCCGCTTTTTGACGTAAAAGTAGCCGATGACGGAGAAGATCACCGCGCCGATAAAATTGACGAAGAGATCCTTCATGGTGTCCAGGATGCCGATATCCAGGTAGCCGCCCAGCCCCAGAGCCTGTTGGGAGCCGTCGGAGTGAACGATGATCACGTCCGCGATGTCCTGAATGACGGTGGGGGTGTTGCTCCCGGCGGGATCCAGCTTCACCGAGGAGATGACGTTGACAATGGCGTCCTTCTGCATATCCAGCAGGAGGAGTTGATCCATGGCGGCTTCGAAGAACTCCCAGAGCACGCCCACGGTCATGGAAAAGCAGAAGGCCACCACCGCCATGTAGGCGGGGGAGAGGGAGAAGCTGGTGAGCCTGGAGTTGCGGTTGAGGATGTCCACCAAAGAGAAGCCGATGGCGGCGCAGAGAAAGCCGTTGAGGGTGTGGAGCATAGTGTCCCAGTAGGGGAAGGTGATGTAGAAGGCGCGGATCTCCCCCAGGATCTCGGCGGAATAGATGAACAGGAGGATGATGACCTCCAGGGTGTCCGGCACGTCGATGTGGAGCCGCTGTTCCACGAAGTTGGGGATGAGGAACAAGATGAGGGTGAGCACACACAGGAACACACTTTCAAAGTCCCGGTTAAAGACTTGGGCGATGAGGACGGCGATGACCGAGTAACGCAGAAGAGTATAGACGGCGGCCAGCACTTTTTTCTCTCTGGACAGGCTTTTCCACTGCGCCCGCCAGGAATGCTTTGGGGGTCTCATGGTGAGACCTCAGCGGCCAGGGGCAGCTCCTGGACCGACAGGGAGCGGTAGATCTGGGCGTTTTGGTAGTTTGCGGCCACCTCTTCCTCAGTGAGGGCCCGCGCCACCTTGGCGGGGCGGCCGATGACCAGGCTGGCAGGGGGGATGACGGTGTCCTTAGTCACCAGGGCCCCCGCCGCCACCAGGGAGCCGGCGCCGATGACGCAGCCGTCCAGAAGGATGGCGCCCATACCGATGACGCAGCCCTCCTCCACGGTGCAGCAGTGAAGGATGGCGCCGTGGCCTACGCTGACGTCCCGATCCAGGCGGATGGGGCCGCCCTCGCCGCCGTGGAGGACGCAGTTGTCCTGCACGTTGGCGCCGGGGCCGATGGAGATAGAGGCGCAGTCGGCCCGGAGCACCGCGCCGAACCAGATACTGGCCTCGTCGGAGACCTCTACCGCCCCGATGAGAGAGGCGTTATCCGCCACACGGGCGGTGGGGGAGAGGCGGGGGAAATGCTGACTGAAGGGATGGAGCATGACAGTGACCTCCCGGTGGGACAAATAGTTGCCTACTATTATATCGGGTTTGGACAAAGGTGGCAAGTCAAAATCCGGGGTGGTCGGCATAGAATGGCTGGGAGGTGATACAATGAATCTGAAAAACAACAAGATCACTGTGGGGGAGCTGCTGGACTATGCCCCCGCCAAGGCGGTCTTTCAAAAAAAGTTCCCCATGGTGATGCGCCACCCCATGCTGGGGGCGGCCAGAACGGTGACGCTGGAGCAGCTCATCGCCGTCGCCGGAGCTTACATCCCGAAGAAGACTGTGGAGGACACCCTCAACGAGCTGCGGAAGGTATAAACCGGACATACCACCGAAGGGCTTCCGTTCCGCCCCGGCGGAGAAGGAAGAGTGAGGTGGCGGCGTCCCCCAGGTAGAACAGGGCCGCCGGGATGGTCACCGCCGCCGGGATGGCGGCGGCCCACTGGGATAGGATCGGCTCCAGGCCGTAAGTGAGGGGCAGGGACAATAGCCCCCAGAACAGGCTGAAGAGCAGGCATACCCGCCCACCCAGATTCAGCGGGAGGGCGCGGTAGTCCCAGAAGGCCACTCCGGCGGCCCGCTCATAAAAGAGGGAGAGGCACCATTCCACCAGGGTGCACACCGCTGCCCCGGCAAGGAACAGAAGCACAGGGGAGGCTTTGACCGCCGCCGGCAGCGCCAAAATGGCCAGGGCTCCCACACCGTACACGGGACAGACGGGGAGCAGAAGGTGGCACTTTCGATCCCGCTTGGAGCTGTGAATGGCCCGGGCAAAGGCCACCTCCAGAAGAAAGCCACAAAAACTATAGAAGAAAAATTGCCAGAAGAATACCGCCAAATCCTCGCCTCCTCTTTGTCCCAGTTTTACCGAGGGGAGAGAAAGCATACGAAGGAGTTTTTGTCAAAGGGAGAAGGAGAGATGGAAAAAAGGGGATTGACAAGGGAAGGGCAGATATGCTATGATACTTGGGCTGACGATATGTCAGTCAAACCCGTGCGGGTGTAGTTCAATGGTAGAATCCCAGCCTTCCAAGCTGGTCGCGTGGGTTCGATTCCCATCACCCGCTCCAGCGTCGGGGCAAGCATCACATCCCTCGCTTCCGGTTCCACCGAAAGCTCGCTCGTTTCGCTGCCCCTCCTTTCCCCAGGTCGCCTGAGGGACGGCGACCCGGGGGCCCCAGGGAGCGCATGATATGCGCCTGTAGCTCAGGTGGATAGAGCAACTGCCTTCTAAGCAGTGGGTCAGGGGTTCGAGTCCCTTCAGGCGTACCATCCCTTTTATTGTCCGCATAATTGCATATGGTGGGCGTAGTTCAGTTGGTAGAGCATCGGATTGTGGTTCCGAGTGTCGAGGGTTCGAGTCCCTTCGCCCACCCCAGACATGGCGGAAGGGCCGGAGCTTCGGCTTCGGCCCCTCGCTTTTTCTTTCCTGCCCCAGGCGGATGATAGTGGGGTGTAGCCAAGCGGTTAAGGCACGGGACTTTGACTCCCGCATCGCTGGTTCGAGTCCAGCCATCCCAGCCATATGACCCGGTAGCTCAGTTGGTAGAGCACCTGCCTTTTAAGCCGGTTGTCCGGGGTTCGAGCCCCCGCCGGGTCACCACGTCGGAGCAAGCGTCATATCGCTTGCTCCGACTTTTTTCAAAAGTCAGAGCGCGCTCATTCTGCTGCTCCTCCTTTCCCCACGAAAACACTTCGTGTTTCCGCGGGGGCCCCGTTTTGTCAAATGTTCGAGCGGCATCTATTTTGTCAGGGTGTTACACGAAAAGGAGCTCCAAGGCATATGCCTTGGAGCTCCTTTTTTGGCAACGGGTGAAGGATTCGAGCGGCGCTGCGCGCCGCCC
>NZ_CALPCU010000050.1:0-5140 GCF_943193085.1 Vermiculatibacterium agrestimuris
GGCAAACAGGAAACCCCAGCACAGCAGCATGATGGTGCCGATGATGATGGCGGCGGCCCTTGCTATGTAATTACAGCCAGTCGTCGATCACGTCCCGCAGGTGGATGGGGCTGACCTGGTTGCGGACGAGGAGATCCATGAGCTCGTCGATGCGGGAAGTGCTGATGGTGACGTTGGCGATCTGGGAACACTCGCCGCTGGATCGGGATGTGACGCGTACACCGTAGCTCTCGCAGAGAAAGCTGCCCACCGCCACCTCGTCTACGAGGATGGAGTAGTCGTAAGGGCCGATATCGGTCAGGTCTGGGTACAGCGAGTATACATCCAATTTCAATTCCCTCATTTTGTGGTCTCCTCTCACTCTCACTTGTGATAAACACATTATATTGTGTTTGGAAGAAATTGTATAGGAAAATGCTTCGACAGGAACCGACGCGGGAAACTGGTTATGTCGCCCGTCTTGTTTTATCGGTCAACCGAAAATGGAAAAGAGGTCGAATTGGGAGGAGGATTGTTGGAAAATTCTTGTCCTTGCGGCGAAAAGGAGGGTTTGTTAAACTATCATCATACAAAACGGACGGGAAATGGAGGGAAAAGGAAGAAAATGGGTACTTATCAAAGCTTGTCCCGGTTTATCCTCACCCGGGGCCTCGTCCTCTGTGCGCTGCTGCTGGCGGGGACGGCGGCCCTCCTGCTCCGGGCGGGGCAGGGCGGCGCGGGAAGCCTGCGGCTCTATGACTGCGCGGAGGTGTTCCAGTTCGCCGCCACAGTGAGCTTTGGCTGCGCCACGGTGGGCAGCCTGCTGATGGAGGATCTGCTGCGCTATTACGGTGAAAAGGACTGAAAAAAGCCCCGTCTCTCAAAGAGAGACGGGGCTTTCGACTGCATGTCATTGCACGGGGACAGGCGCTTGGGCGGCATTCTGAGGAAGGGCCAGGATGTCATTGGCCACAGGGGTGTAGAACAGTTTGGCGCACCGGTCGGGCTCCCGGGTCAGGGAGAGGCACCACATGAGCTTGGCCACCACCGCCTCGGTGGTCATGTCATAGGCCTCCAGGACACCCAGGTCGCTTTTCAGCCGGTGCCCCACGTTATATACCGACAGGTCGCTGCCCTCGTTCTGTACCTGGGTGGTCAGCGCCACCAGCTTGCCCTGGGCCAGGGCGGTGCGGATATGGACGTAAAATTCCCCCTGGTCGCCGGCGGGGATGCCGCCCACCCCGAAACTTTCGATGATGACGGCGTCGTTTTCCTGCAGGAGGAAGGCCAGCTGGGTAGGGGAGGAGCCGGGGATCAGCTTCATCAGGGCCACCCGCTCATCAAGGGCGCCGTAGAACCTGGGCCCGCCGGGGGCGGTGGAGGTCAGGTAGGGGATGAGCTGCCCGTCCTGGATGACGGCCAGGACGGGATAATTGATGCTGGAGAAGGCCCCATAGCTTTTGGAGTAGGTCTTTCTGGCCCTGGTGCCCAGGATCACCGCCCCGCCGAAGACCACCATGACGCCGCTGAGACGACCGTCGCAGGCCACGGTGAAGGCGTCCAGAAGGTTGGTTTTGGAGTCGGTGATGTCGGCGTGGATGGGCTTCTGGCTGCCGGTGAGGACGATGGGCTTGGGGCTTTCCTGGATGAGGTAGCTCAGGGCGGCGGCGGTGTAGGCCATGGTGTCGGTGCCGTGGCAGATGACAAAGCCGTCGTAGCGGCCGTAGTCCTCCCGGATGGCCGCCGTGATGCGCAGCCAGTGGGCGGGGGTCATGTTGGTGGAGTCGATGTTGCAGATCTGCCGGCAGTCGACCTGGCAGAGCTTCCGAACGGCGGGGATATAGTTCAAAAAGTCCTCCCCGGTCAGACCGGGGGCCAGACCTGCCTCGGTCATTTCGGAGGCGATGGTGCCGCCGGTGGTGAGCATAAGGATACGCTTCATAGAGACTGCTCCTTGAAAAATGTGGTTGGATGTACGAAAACATGCCACCCGAAGGGGTGAAAAAAGAGAGAGGGAAAGGGGGTAGCGATTTGCTTACCATTATTGAAGTGAAAGCCCGTGAAGACGGCGGCCATGGGATCCAGAGCCAGAGCCACCGGGAAAAATGCTGGCTGGAGGGCTGGGTGGCGGTGCCGGAGGAGTTGACTGCGGCGGTCTGGGCCTGCGGCGGATACTGCGACCTGGAGCTTTCCGACCGGGGCGAGCTGACCGGCGTCACGCCCAAGCAAAGGCCCCAGGCGGAGGAGCCGCCCTCTGAGAGTGAACAGCTCCGGGCGGATTTGGACTATCTTGCGGCTGTTGCGGGGGTGAGTTTATGAGTGTTTTGGAGCTGGCGAGGAAGTACTATCCCCGGCTGTGGGATGAAAAGCGGATCCGGACTCTGGGCGCCGCCGGGCGGCTGACCGGGGAAGAGGTCAGGCAGGTGCTTCAGGGCAAATAGGCCCCCTCCATGGGGGAGGCGGCGGAGCGGGTGAAGCGGCCCAGCACGCCGGAGGTATATTTGGGGGCACGGGACGTCCACAGGGCTTTCCGTGCCCCTAAAATTTTGTCCATTTCCGTCCCGCTCTTCCGCTGGCCCTTTACCCCCACGATGGCCAGCCTCCGGCCGGGGATGTCCAGCTCGATGAGGTCGCCCTCCTCCACCAGGGCGATGGGGCCGCCCTCGGCGGCCTCGGGGGAGACATGGCCGATGACGGGGCCCCGGGAGGCCCCGGAGAAGCGGCCGTCGGTGATGAGGGCGATGGAGGCGGACAGCTCCGGGTCGGAGGAGATGGCCTCCCCGGTGTAGAACATCTCGGGCATGCCGCTGCCCTTGGGGCCCTCGTAGCGGATGAACACCGCGTCCCCGGGGCGGATGCGCTTATGGAGGATGGCGTCGATGGCCTCCTCCTCGCTGTCGAAGGGCCGGGCGTTGAGGGTGGCCTTGAACATCTCCCGGGGCACGGCGGTGTGCTTCACCTCCGCCCCGCCGGGGGCCAGGTTGCCCCGGAGGATGGCGATGGCGCCGTCGGCGCCGATGGGGTGGTCGTAGGGCCGCAGGATATCCTCCCGCGCTCGGCCCACCTCCGCCAGAAGGGCCCCGCACCGGTCATACCAGCCGCCGCGCTTGAGCTCGTCCAGGTTCTCGCCCAGGGTCTTGCCGGTGACGGTGAGGGCGTCCAGGTGGAGGATGGGCCGCAGCTCCTCCATGACGGCGGGGACGCCGCCCACCCGGTAGAGATAGGCCGCGGGCCACCTGCCTGCTGGTCGGATATCCGCCAGGTAGTGGGCCCCCCGGTGGAGCCGGTCAAACATGTCGGCGTCCAGATGGAGCCCAAATTCATGGGCCACGGCGGGCAGATGGAGCAGGGCGTTGGAGGAGCCGGAGATGGCGGCGTGGATCATAAGGGCGTTCTCGAAGGACTTCATGGTGGCCAGCTTCCGGGCCGTAAGCCCCGCTTGGGCCAGAGCCAGAGCGGCCTGTCCCGCCCGGCGGGCGGTCTCCTTCAGCTCCTCCCCCGTGGCGGGGAGGAGGGCGGAGCCGGGAAGGGCCAGGCCCAGCGCCTCGGCCATGACCTGCATGGTGCAGGCGGTGCCCATGAAGGAACAGGCGCCGCAGGAGGGGCAGGCGTGCTCCTGATACCACTGGAACTGCTCCCCGCTGATCTCTCCCCGCTGGAACATGGCGGAGTAGGTGCCGATCTGCTCCAGGGTGAGGCAGTCGGGGCCGGGGGCCATGACCCCGCCGGGGACAAAGACGGCGGGGATGTCCAGCCGGCCCATGGCCATGAGCTGGGCGGGAACGGATTTGTCGCAGCTTGCCAGAAACACCGCTGCGTCAAAGGGGGTGGCGGAGGCGTGGATCTCGATGAGGTCGCAGATGGTGGAGCGGGAGGCCAGGGAGAAGTTGATCCCGTCGTGGCCCTGGGCCATGCCGTCGCAGATGTCGGTGGCGAAGTACCGGGCAGCCCGTCCCCCGGCCCGGGCCACGCCGTCGGCCGCGGCGTTGGCCAGCTCCAGCAAGTGGGCGGAGCCGGGGTGGCTGTCACCGAAGGTGCTCTCCACCATGACCTGAGGTTTGGAAAGGTCTTCTCTTGTCCATCCCATGCCCACCCGAAGGGGGTCGATCTCCGGGGAGAGGGTGCGCAGGTTCTGACTGGTCAGCATCAGAAACCTTCCTTTCTCGGTGGCGTCTTATTACTCTCAGAATACCGAAAAGCGCTGAAAAAGTCAACGGAAAACAGCGCTTTTTCCCGCCCGGACTCTCTTGAGAGAGGCCGGGCACTTTTTTGCCCTTTTCCTCTTGTGCCGCCGGGAGACGAAGTGTATAATAAACCTTAATACGGCCCCCGGAGCGGGGGGCGGAAAAACGAAAACAGGAGGGCTCCGATTTGGAATATTTTCGCTGTGACGGCTCTGACTGTGGGTATGTGACCGAGGATCCCGATCTGGAAAAGTGCCCCCATTGCGGCAGCACTTTCTTTATCCCCGTGGAGGAGGACTATGTCTCCGGCTACGGCTGGATGTGCCTTTCCGAGCAAGCGGAGGAGAAGGGGGAGAACGAGAAGGCCCTGGGTTATATCCAGAGAGCCATCGACGAGGAATACCCCCATGCCGTGTATCATATGGGCCTTTGTTATCTGCGGGGCCGGCTGGGCCTTCCCCAGGACAAGGCTAAGGCGGTGGAATATTTCCGGCAGGTAGGGGACATGGACGACCCCGCCGGCTGGTGCGCCCTGGGTCAGCTCTACCAGCAGGGCGAGGGGGTGGAGCAGGATTTCGCCAAGGCGGTGGAGCTGTTCCAGAAGGCCGCCGACGCGGATTACGCCCCCGGCATCTGCGCCCTGGGCCTGTGCTGTGAGACCGGCGAGGGCATGGAGCAGAGCTGGGAGGAGGCCACCCGCCTCTACCGCCAGGCCGCCGATATGGGCTATTCCCGCGCCCAGTGCAACCTGGGCTGGTGCTACGAGTTCGGCAAGGGCGTGGAGCAGAGCTGGAAGGAGGCGGTCTACTGGTACTCCATGGCCGCCGACCAGGAGGATCCCCGGGCCCTGTGCAACCTGGGTCTCTGCTATGAGCGGGGCGAGGGCGTGGAGGAGCAGAGCTGGGAGAAGGCTGTGGCCCTCTACCGGGCCTCCGCCGACCGGGGCTACGCCCCGGCCAGGTTGCACTGGGCCGGGG
>NZ_CALPCU010000051.1:0-4667 GCF_943193085.1 Vermiculatibacterium agrestimuris
ATAGACGAAGGCAAAGACGGCCATGAGCAGGAACGTCAGCGGTTTTTGTTTTCCTTATTCCCTGACCTCCCGGATGAGGACAAAGGGGGTGAGCTGCCGGTCTTGACCGGCAGGGTTGTCCCTGATCAGGGACAACAATTCCTCTCGGCTCCGATCCTTGAGTTGCTCGCCCTTGCCCAGCAGCTCCACATTCAGGTCGTTGGCGTCCACGATCATCATAACCACCCCGGTCTTCTCGAAGACCTCGTCGCAGACCTTGGCCGGGTCACTGGGTACCCGGACGCCCATGTGCTCGTACTCGGGGATGTCCTCCCCGTAGAAGCCGTCCAGGCCGGTGACCTCCTCGCCCAGCATATCGTAGAAGACCCCGCGCTTGCCCAGGAGCTTGCCGAAACCGGCGCAGAGGGCGGCCCAGATGACCTTGCCAAGGCCGCAGATGTTGATGGCAAACTGCATCTTGACCGGAAGGCCCATACCGGGGCCGGCGGAAGTCTGGTGAACGAATTTGGACAGGAATTTGGCCCAGAAGCCGGGCTTACATTCGTCCTCGGTGACCACACGGCCCTGGCACAGGGCGATGACCTTCTCGCTGGAGGAGACGATATCTCCCGGCTGATAGAGGGGCTTGACATACGTTTCTATCAGGTCGATATAGCTCTCTCCCACCTGGACGAAGTGGGTAGTGATGGCGTGGCGGGCGTATTTTTTGCCCCCGGCCTCAATGATGACGCTCTTTCCCTCGTTGGCGTAAAAGTCCATGGATAACGCTCCTTTTGTAACCAGAGTAATCCCTATTATAGACGGGTTGGCGGAAGGAAGCAACCCAGTTTCGCATAAAAATTTCCGCCGGGGAGAGAATGAGAAAACATGGAAGGAGGCAGCGAATGGGCTTTTTTCAGAAGCGGGCGGCCCAGGATCCGCCCCACCCGCGCCGGGAGCCCCGGCTGGCGGGGCCCCTGACGCCGGAGGCCCTGGGGCAGGTGTTTGAAAACTGCGTGGACTACAGCCGCCGAAGCATTGCGGTGGGGGGCAACGAGGCCATGCGCCTGGAGCTCATTTTCATCGCCGGGATGGTGCGCATGGAGCGGGTCAGCGACTATGTGCTCCGGCCCCTGGCCCAGGACGCCGCCCTGGGGGAGCTGGGGGAGGCGGTGGCCTGGGAGAAAATGCGCTCCGGGGCCCTCTACAGCCTGTCGGTCAGCGAGGTGACCACCCTGGACAAGGCGGTGGGCGACCTTGTTGACGGCAACTGCCTGCTGATCTTCCCGGGAAAGGAGCGGGCCCTCTCCTTTAATGTGGGCACCGAGGAGAAGCGAAGCATCGGGGAACCGGAGGACGAGGTGGCGGTAAAGGGGCCCAAGGACTCCTTTGTGGAGAACCTGCGCACCAACACCTCCCTTGTCCGGCGGCACCTGAAGGCCCCCGAGCTGCGGATCACCGAGCAGGTGGTGGGCCGGCAGAGCCTGACCCCGGTGGACATCCTGTGGCTGGAGGGCATCGCCGATCCGGACACGGTGAAAACGCTCCAGCGGCGGATGGAGGACATCGACATCGACGCCCTGCTGGCCACGGGGAATTTGGAGGAGTATATCGTGGATGATCTGGACACCGCCTTCCCGCTGGTGCAGTCCACCCAGCGGCCTGACCGGTTCTGCTATGGCCTCTGCCAGGGCCGGGTGGGGGTGCTGATGGAGGGCATCCCCCTGGGCTATCTGGCGCCGGGGGTCATAGGGGACTTTTTGCGGGCACCGGAGGATCGCGCGGAGAACTGGATGGTGGCCACGGCCCTGACAGCGCTGCGGTGGGTCTGCCTGCTGTTGACGCTTTTCCTGCCGGGGCTCTATGTGGCCATGGTGAGTTTTCACCCGGAGATGATCCCGGCCCGGCTGGCCCTCAGCATCATGGCGGCCCGGCGGGACGTGCCCTTTTCCGCCCTCTTTGAGACCCTGCTTTTGCTGGCGGCCTTTGAGGTGCTGCAGGAGGCGGGGCTGCGTCTGCCCCAGTCTATCGGGCAGACGGTGTCCATTCTGGGCGGCCTGGTGGTGGGCTCTGCGGCGGTGGAGGCCAAACTGATCTCCCCGGCGGTGCTGGTGGTGGTGGCCATCGCTGGCATTGCCGGATACACCATGCCCTCCCAGGATCTGGCGGGGGCGCTGCGGCTGTGGCGGTTTTTTGCGGCGGCCCTCTCGGGCCTGGCGGGACTGTTCGGACTGGCGGCGGGAGCGGCGCTCCTGGTGGGACACCTGGCAGGGCTGGAGAGCTTCGGAGTGCCCTATCTGACCCCCTTCACCAACGCTGAGCCCATTCTGCGCCAGCCGCTGACCGCGGACAAGCTGCGGCCGGCCCATTTGAATTCGGAAAACCGGAGGAAACAGCGATGAGGGGCTGGAAGTTGGCCTTGGCTTTAGCCCTGGCGCTGCTCGCCGGCGGGGCGGGGGCCCTGCCGGAAAGCCGCGAGATAGAGGGGTTAAAGCTGGTGGGCACCCTGGCGGTGGACGGCGGGGCGGAGACCTCCGTCACCGCCCTCACCGCCGTTCGGGCCACAGGAGAGGAAGAACCGGAGACCTTCTCCGGGACGGGGGACAGTCTGGCCCAGGCCTGCCGAAGGCTTCGGGAGGGCTCCTCCCGGCGAACCTATCTGGGTCAGACGGAGCAGCTGCTCATCGGGGAGGAAAGCGACCTGAACGCCACGCTGGACTTCGTGCTGGTGGATCGGGAGCTGCGGATGGACACCTCCTTATATATAGTAAAGGGCCCGGCGGGGGCGGCGCTGGCCGCCTCGGCGGAGCGGGCCTCGGAGGAGACCGGAGGGCAGGATCCCCGGCGGCGAACGGTGGGAGAGACCCTGGCCCGGCTGTCGGAGGGGGAGTACGCCCTTGTGCCCGCCCTGGCGGTGGGGGAGGAGGGCGCTCTCGCGCCGGCGGGCTGGGCGGTAGTGGGCCCCCTGGGGCTTGCCGGCTATCTGGAGGAGGACGCCGCCTTGGGCGCCATCCTGCTGGACGGCGACGGCGAGGGGGAGGTGGTGACCCTTCCCGGCGGGGCGGTAGAGCTGACGGCGGTGCGGACTTGGGCCCAAAACGGGCGGGTGAAGTGCGGCATCGAGGCCCGGCGGGCCCAGGGGGAGCCGGATATGAAGGCGCTGGAGGCGTGGGGAGAGCGGATGATCCGTGCCGCTTTGGCGCCCGGCTGGGACTGCTGGGGACTGGATCGGCAGCTGGCCTGCCCGCAGTTTTGGATGTGGGAGCGGGCAAAGGGAACGGACGTGGGAAAACTGGACGTGGAAGTGACGGGAAGGCTGGTGGAAGGTCATGGGCCGTGAGACAGGAGGAGGCAGGTCGGTGGTCGCCGCCCTGATCCCCGTAATGCTGAGCCTGCTGGGGCCGCTGTGCCGGCAGGCGGGGCGGCTGGCCTGGCTGGCCCCGGCGGCGGCGCTGCCGGCGGGGCTTGGGCTGTGCTGGGTGTGGAAAAGGTTCGGCGGAAAAAATCTGCCCCAGATGCTGGAGGGGAGCTTCGGCAAATGGGGCGGAAAGCTGGGAGAGCTGGTCTACTTGCTGTGGGGGCTGTTCCTGCTGTCGGTGAGCGCCCGGCGGTATGCGGGGCGGCTTTTGACCGCGGCCTCCGGAGAGAACGCCCGGTGGCTTTACCTGGCGGCGGCGCTGGGCTTTGCCCTGTGGCTGGGCCGGGAGGACGGACGGGTATTCCTTCGGACGGGACGGCTGTTTTTTGGCGCGGTGGCGGCAGCCCTTCTCCTGGCGGTGGTCTTGACGCTGCCGGCCCTGGACTGGAGGAACCTGTTTCCTCCCGCTGGGTCAGACTGGACGGGCCTTCCCCGGGCGGCGCTGACGGTGCTGGCCCTGGCGGGGTATGGGGTCTACGGCCTGTGCCTGCCGGACGGAGAAAGGGGGAGCCGGTGGTCTTGGGCCATCCTGGGCTGCGGCGGCTTTACCCTTCTGCTGGCGGCGACCCTGGGAACCTTTGGCCCCGCCCTGGCCGGGCGGATGGAGGAGCCCTTCCTGCTGCTGTTAGAGGGGGCGGCGGCCCCCGGCGTCTTTTGGCGGGGAGAGGCCGCCCTGGCGGCGGTGCTCCTCTTGGCGGACATCGTCCTCCTGGCGCTTCTGACCCGGGGGTGCGGGGCGCTCTGGCGGGGGCTGATCCCCAAATGGCGGGGACGGGGGTTGTGGCTCCTGACGGCGGCCGCCTTCTGGTGGGCGGGGGTGCGGCCGGCGGAACCGGTGGGGGAGGGCGTCCTCCTCTGGGGCGGTCTTCTGCTGGGCGGCGTGGTGCCCGCATTTGCCGTTTTGACCGAAAGAGGATCAAAAACGGAGAAAGGGGGAGCAACATCTTGTGTGAAAAAATAGAGATGAGGGGCAGATGTTGCGGATGAGAAAAAGGGAGAAAAAAGTTGCAGAAAAAATGCAAAAAAGTGTTGACATTCTAAATCCGTTTTGGTATATTAATAGGGCACCTGCGAGAGGGCCTGATTCGCCTGACCGCCGAAGCCCTTGAGCGACAAAGGATTTCGGGATTTCCCCGAAAAATCCTGTGAGCAATGACAGGGCAAAAGTGAAAAAGAGATCGACCCGGGCAGATGCGGCGTGCACCTTGTAAATTAAACAACGTGAAGACAAGACAACACCAGAAGAGGACGGAAGTCCTTTTCACAAGTG
>NZ_CALPCU010000052.1:0-2530 GCF_943193085.1 Vermiculatibacterium agrestimuris
GGTGGAGCTCCAGTCCCGGGTGCTGGACGCCTACAATGAAAGCCGCCTTGGCACGGTGATGGAGGCCCGCTTTTTTCTCTTTGTTCAGCCGAAGAACTTCTTGAAGAATCCGCCCTTTTTCTTGGGCTCCTCCTCTTTTTTCTCCGGCGCCTTGGGCGCCGCGGGGGCATCCTGCACCGGCACCGTACCATCGGCCACCGACGACCCGGTCTTGCTCAGCCGCTCCAGCGCCTCCTTGGCGGGGGCGGAGCCCTTTTCCGCCGCCCGGCGGTAGTAGTCCATGGCCTTGGGAAGGTCGGGGCCCAGGCCCGCCAGACCCTGCTCGGTAAACTCGCCCAGTCTGTACAAGGCCCCGGCGTGGCCCCGGGCGGCGGCCTTGCGGTACCACTCCACCGCCTTCACCCGATCCTTGTGCACGCCGTCGCCGTTTTCATAGCATAGGCCCATGTTATAGAGGCCCCGGAGGTTGTCCTGCTCGGCGGCCTTCTGGAACCACTGGAACGCCGCCACCTTGTCCTGCTCTACCCCGGTGCCGTTTATGTAGAACCAGGCGATGTTGCACTGGGCAAAGGGATCCCCCGCCTGGGCCGCCAGCAGATAGAGCCGGGCCGCCTCCTTCAGATCCTTCTCCACGCCCTCGCCCATCTCGTAGAGATAACCCAGGTTGCACTGGGCTCGGGGGTAGTTCTGCTTCGCCGCCTCGCTGTACCAGTGGACGGCCACCGCCCTGTCCACCTCCACGCCCAGGCCCTCGTCATAGCAGTAGGCCAGATTGCACTGGGCACGGGGATAGCCCTGCTCCGCGGCCTTGGTGTACCAGAAGATGGCCTCGGTCATGGACTTTTCCACCCCGATGGCCGCCTCGTAGCAGTAGCCCAGGTTACACTGGGCCCGGGGGTAGCCCGCCTCGGCGGACTTGCGGTACCACTCCACCGCTTTGGCCTTGTCCTCCGGCACGCCGCTGCCGCTTTCATAGCACCAGCCCAGGTTGCACATGGCTACCTCGTCCCCCAGGTCGGCGCCCTTCTGATAGCACTCCACGGCCTTTTCCCAGCTCTGCTGGCAGCCCCAGCCGTTTTCATAGCACACGCCCAGATTGCACAGGGCGGGGGGATAGTCCCGCTGGGCGGCCTTCTCATACCAGGCGAAGCTCTTCTGGTAGTCCTGCTCCACCCCGCGGCCCCGCTCGTAGCACCAGCCCAGGTTGCACATGGCCCTGGGATACTCCTGCTCGGCGGCCTTGCCGTACCAGAGAGCGGCCTTCTCCCAGCTCTGCTCCACGCCCTTGCCCCGCTCATAGCACCAACCCAGGTTGCACTGGCCTCTGGGATCGCCCCGCTCGGCGGCGGCGGCGTACCACTTCACCGCCTCCTCCCAGCTTTGGGGAACGCCCTTGCCCGCCTCACAGCACCAGCCGTAGTTGCACTGGGCTCGGGAGTAGCCCTGCTCGGCGGCGGCCAGATACCACTTGACGGCCTCCTCCCAGCTCTGCTCTACCCCGTCGCCGGACTCGTAGAGGTAGCCCAGGTTGGTCTGGGCCCGGGGGTAGCCCTGCTCCGCGGCGGCCCGGTACCACTTCACCGCGTCGGCCATGGATTTCTCCACGCCCTTGCCCGCCTCATAGCACCAGCCCAGGTTACACTGGGCGGGGGCATAGCCCTTCTCGGCGGCCTGGGTGTAATAGTCGATGGCCTTCTCCCAGCTCTGCTCTACTCCCTCGCCCTCCTCATAGAACAGGCCCAGGCGGCAAAGTCCTCTGGGATTGCCCTTTTCCGCGGCAGTGGAAAACCATTTAAGGGCCTCCTGCAGGTTCTTCTCCACGCCCTTGCCGAACTCACAGCACCAGGCGTAATTGCACATGCCCACGGCATAGTCCATATTGGCGGCCTTCAGGTAGAGCTCAGCGGCCTTTTCCCAGCTCTGCTCCACCTCTTCGCCATTTTCGTAGCACAGGCCCAGCCGGCACACGGCGGGGGGATAGTCCCGCACCGCGGCCCCCTGATAGCAGCGCACGGCCTCGGCCATGTTCTTCTCCACGCCCTCGCCGTACTCATAGCACCAACCCAGGTTGTTCAGCGCCCGGGGATCCCCCTGGGCGGCAGCCTTGGCGTACCACTCTACCGCCTTGGGCCAGCTCTGCTCCACGCCCAGGCCGGACTCGCAGCACCATCCCAGGTTGCACTGGGCACGGGGATAGCCCTGCTCGGCGGCGGCGGTGTACCACTTGATGGCGTCGGGCCAGCTCTGCTCCACGCCCTCGCCGGCCTCATAGCACCAGCCCAGATTACACTGGGCGGGGGGATAGCCCTGCTGGGCGGAGAGCTTGTAGAGCTCTACCGCCCGCTCCAGGCTCTTCTCCACCCCGTCTCCCCGCTCAAAGCACAGACCCAGGTTGCAAAGGGCACGGGGGTCTTCCTGGTCAGCGGCTTTCATGTACCACTTGATGGCCTCTTCCTGGTTTTTCTCCACGCCCTCGCCCATCTCGTAGCACCAGGCCAGGTTGCACTGGGCCGGGGCGTAGCCCCGGTCG
>NZ_CALPCU010000053.1:0-2069 GCF_943193085.1 Vermiculatibacterium agrestimuris
GTGCGCACCGTGGTGCCCGCCGTCAGATCGGTCAGCTGCCCCAGATCCACCGTCACCGGCGCCTGGGTGCCGCCCACCTCGCTCATGGTCACCCCGTTCCCTGTCAAGCCACTCACATCCGAGATGTGCAGTGTGGCCGTGAAGCTGCGCTTGGGGAAGACCACTTCCGTCTTTTCACTCTCCACGTCGGTGGGCTGGATCCCGGTCGCGGTCACGTAAATGGAGCCGCCCTTGGCAATATACTGGGCCAGATGATAGCCGCCCCACTTCTCGTAGACGTCGTTCACCTTCACATTCAACTCATAGCCCACAAAGGCGCCGTAGGTACCTGCCGCAGGCGCGGTCACGGGCTGCTGGCTTATAATGGTGATGCCCGTCAGCTCCTCAAACTGCCCCACACTGTCCCTCCAGTAGAAGGTATAGGTGGGCTGAGGATTGGTGGGAACGGCGTCGCCGGCGTTATGGAGGCGATCCACTGCCGGATCCACGCTCCGATCCATGTCGTGGAGCGTGGGCACCAGCAGGGTAAAGCTGTCGCTGCCGGTGGCCTGCGCCAGCAGCCAGCCGTCCTGGTGGGTGCTGCTCAGGTCATCGGTGGAATTGTGATTATAGCTGCTGGTGTAGACATGGGCGTGGGCCGGATCGTAAGGCCGCGGGGTCTGCGTGCCAGGCGCATAGTGCACCACCACCTCAGCGTCCGCCAGAGGCATATTGAAATCAGGCAGAGAGGCCCCATCCGTCAGCGGGATGCTCACGGTAAAGTCCGGCGTGCCGGAGGTATTCCCCGGCATGGTCACCAGCATCTCCGCGCTCTCCACTGAGAATCCAGCGGCCGCGCCGGTCAGCAGCTCCAGGAGCTGGCCCGCAGGCACCGGATTGGAGGGCATGGGGATATGCTGTACATTGACAAGAGCGCCACCGCTGGCCGCGCTTCCATACAGTGTAAGGGAGGCGGCCCCAGCCGTCAGCTGCGCCATGTTGCCGTTGAGCTCGCCGCCTGTAGGCAGATCCAGCGTCAGGTACAGGTTCCTGTTCTCCGGCGGATCCTTGCTGAAGGTGACCGTGACGTCCACATCGTGCTCCACCATATAGAACTGGCTGGAGAAGCTGCCTGTGCTCCCCCACTGTACCACCTGAACCGGCGTAGTAGTGCCGGTCTCCACAGCGGTGACATGGGCGTAGTAGCCCGCCTCGGTCTCCACGTCCACGCGGATCACGTTGCCGCCATAGCCCGCCGTCCAAACCTTGTCGTGGGGGATGGGAGAGACGTCCTCGTTGACAATGACCTCCGCCCGGTTCCCCGGCCGCTGGTCGGGATCTACCTTATAGACCGTGGCAATATACATGTCATCCAGAGGATCGTCCTCGGCCTGAATGACCACGTAAATGTCCACATCGGTCTGCTGCATGACATAGTCATAACTGAACGTACCGCCAGCGCCGCTGTTGGTCAGGTTCACCGAGCCGTTCTCCGTAGTGGCCACAACGCCAACCACCCGCACCGCCGCGGAGACCGGAGCAATGAGGGTATTGATGGTCTCGCTGCCCGCCAGGTTGACGATCTGATCGCCGTCCTGGTGCACCGACTGTCCGGAGGCGGCCTCAGACATGGTCACCGTACTGCCGGGCACGCCGCTGACGTCCCGGATGTGCAACGTGGCGATATAGGTCTCGGGCACGACCACCTCGGTCTTCTCGCTCTCCATGTCGGCGGGCACGCCGGCGGTGTTAGGCCCGGTGGCGGTGATGTAGATGGAGCCGCCGTTCTTCAAATACTGGTCCAGATGATATCCGCCCCACAACGCCGTGGCGCTCACCACCTGCACGTCGAATTCGTAGCCGTCCCAGTCGTTGGCGCCATCGTTGTAAGCGCCCGCCACATACTGGCCGTTGCTCACCGTGATGTCGCTGGCCGCAAACGGGTGGAACGTGCCAATGCCGTCCCGCCAGTACAGCTTATAGCTGGGCTGGAGGGCGGCCTCTGCTCCCGTAGGATCATAGCCCGCATGGTAGAGCGTGTCCGCCGCCGGATCGCCGCTCATGTCATGCAGGGTGGGCACCACCAGGTG
>NZ_CALPCU010000054.1:0-1642 GCF_943193085.1 Vermiculatibacterium agrestimuris
CCCAGCCTTCCGGTAATTCAAAAGGAATCTCATCATCGATAATTTCGACCTTACTTCCCATCTTCTCATAATAAGAGATAGTCACATATTTCCCTTATAATATTGGCGCGATGAACTCGCAAAAATATTATTGGGAGGCGCCTTTTTATGAGGACAAACGAAACATTTGAGCAACACTTGAGGAAAAGCAATCTTTCGGAAAACACCATCCATTCCTACCTCTGGACCGTTGATTTCTACCATGCCCATTATGAGGAGATCAACAAGGAAAACTTACTGGCCTATAAGGGGTATCTGATGGAGTTTTTCAAGCCCAAGACCGTCAATCTGCGCATCCAGGCTATGAACAAATATCTGGAGTTTCTACACAAAGACCGTCTGAGACTGAAAGCAGTAAAAGTACAACAGAAAAACTTCCTTGAAAATGTGATTAGCAATGCTGATTATAACTTTCTAAAAAAGCAGCTAAAAAAAGACGATAACATGGAGTGGTACTTTGTCGTTTGGTATCTGGCTGCTACTGGCGCTCGTGTCAGTGAACTTATTCAAATCAAAATTGAACATGTGGAACTTGGATATTTCGACCTTTATACCAAGGGCGGAAAACTGCGCAGGCTATACATACCGAAAAAATTAAGGGCAGAAACGCTTGAATGGCTGGAGGAAACACGGCGTTCCTCTGGCTATTTGTTTTTGAACCGGTATGGAGAGCGTATTACAACCCGAGGGATCTCGCAACAACTCAAAAACTATGCAGACAAATACGGCCTGGACAAAAAGGTTGTGTATCCCCACTCCTTCCGACATCGGTACGCAAAAAATTTCTTAGAGAAATACAATGACATTGCTCTGCTGGCGGATCTAATGGGGCATGAAAGCATTGAAACTACCCGCATTTACCTCCGGAGGACAGCCAGTGAACAACAAGCATTAGTAGACAAAATTGTGACATGGTAAATGATCGGCCGCCTTCTTGCGAGGGCGGCCGATCATTATGATAGGTTTTCTGTGATGGTGGTGAGTTTGGCAAATGCTTGCTCAATTGCTAAGACAATTTGTTTTTGTTCCTCAAGTGGAGGGATGGAGATAATTGCTTTTTTGCCATCTGTTGTTCCGAGGCGAGGCATCTTCACGCCATACGAACATTTATTGGCGTATCTTAAAAATGCAGGGGACATCAGATAGTAGCGTGCATACTGCGGAAGTATATTTCGCTCAAACTCTAATGGTAGAATTTCAGAAGTACAATAGCCATCTTCGTCTGCCAGGACTACTTTGTTTAGATAAGGCCGGAGCTTACTATATAACACCTGACCTTTATGGAAACGGTGCTTTGTGCTTACTGCGTTGCGTTCAGCCTTGCGCACTTTTTGCAGGACAACTCCAGAGTCTTTCTCGATATCTTCAAGATCTAAAATCCATGCAGAATCAGCGATGGATGTCGTATCGACATTTACGCAATTGCCATAGTCACACAGTTCGCCAAGACAGCAAATACCCCAACTATCAGGCAACAATTCAAAGCCCCAGTCATCCAAGGGCTCTATCAGATTACCTGTTCTTAGATAATAAGAGTTATCCTCACCTTTGAAGATGACAGATTCCTTCTTGTCACGCTTGATTTTGCCTTGCTTGATGAGCT
>NZ_CALPCU010000055.1:0-1486 GCF_943193085.1 Vermiculatibacterium agrestimuris
ATCGGGAGGCGCCCCTTTTCTTTTACAGCAATTCTTCCCAGTATTCCACTGCGGCCTCCCAGGCCGCCCGGTTTTCCTCGGTCTGGGGCCTGGGCGCATAGCCCAGAGCGCGCAGGAACCGTCCGGTGTAGGCGGAAAAGATCTTGGCCCCGTCCTGGTTCAGGTGGCCGCCGTCGTACAGGTGTCTGGACACATCCAGCCCTATCTCCTCAAAGCCGTTGCGCCAGTCCACGAACCGCACCCCCTCGTTGGCCGTCACCTCCGCCTCCAGCTTGTCGTAGACCGCCTGGGGATACTGGCTGTAGGTGGGATTCACCGTGACGATAAGGTCGATCCCCTCCTCCCGGCACAGCGCCGCAATGCGGGCAAAGTCCGCCATATTCGCCGCCAGTACCTCCTCAGACTGGGTCAGCTCGTTGAGGAAGGGCTCCTGGGAATACTCCAGCGCCGGGAAGACCTCGTCCACAGCGGTGTGCCCCTTCCAATGATCCGCCCCGGCGGGAATGAGCTTCTTCACGTCCGCCGCCGTCAGCTCCTTCCAGCGGTCATGGTAAAAGTACAGGTCGAAAAAGAGCCCCAGCTTCTTCTCTGGCTCAGCGCACTCCAGAATGGCCTGCACCCTGTTCCAGCCCCAGGGCATGTATCCCAGATTGATCTGGGTGTAGTTCCGGTAGCGGTCAAAAAAGAGGGAACTGGCCTCCATCACCACCACAGAGGGGCTCTGGGTCTTCAGGGCCTCCTTCAGATACCAGTAGGTGATGGCGGGGACTTGCTCGCTGCCCCCCATCACATAACCGGTCAGGCCGCTCTCGCCGTACATCACGCCAGGGTTCCAGTCGCAGTAGGCGTAGGAGGAGCCCAAAAAGAGCACGTCGATAGAATCCCTGGGCTCCGCCAGGTACTGCTCCCAGGTAGAGCCGTAGTTTAAGTGCAGCGGCCGCAGCACCGCTCCGGCCAGGTGGAGCAGAAGGGCCGCCGTCACCAGAAAGGCCACACACCAGAGGGCCTCCCAACCTCCGCCGGTCGTCTTTTTCTTTTCCGCCGCTTCCATAGACAATGCCCCTACCTCCTTAAAAGCGCCCGTAGATAAAGTCCTGGGCGTTATAGCCTGTGCCATAGCTGCCGAAGATCACCACGATCATCAGCAGTCCCAGATAGACGCACCACCGCACCCACCGGGGCGCCTCCAGCACCCGCTGCGCCACATCCATCCGCTGGCTCAGGGCGTCCACCGCCGTCAGAAGCACCAGTCCCGCCCCTGCGGCCAGGAATTCCAGCCGATCCATGCCCATAGCCGCAAGACCCCCTGCGTCCCAGAGCACCGGCTTGACCATGTTCCGAAGCACCGCCAAAGCCCCGGAGACCGTCCCCGCCTCAAAGAACACCCAGGCTATGGTAGACAGTCCAAAGACCCAGGCCATCTGCCAAAGAGCAGTGATCTTGCTGTCCTCCCGCGGGAGGACAGCTCCCCGGCGGGCCCGCCCGG
>NZ_CALPCU010000056.1:0-1415 GCF_943193085.1 Vermiculatibacterium agrestimuris
AAGGTTAGGCCTTGAGATAGAAATGTGAGAGCTGTCTGTGTATGAAGTGAGAGTGGAAGTGTTAGTTGCTCAGTCATGTCTGACTCTTTGCGACCCCATGGACTGTAGCCTGCCAGGCTCCTCTGTCCATGGGATTCTCCAGGCAAGAATACTGGAGTGGGTTGCCATTTCCTTCTCCAGTGCATGAAAGTGAAAAGTGAAAGTGAAGTCGCTCAGTCATGTCCGACTCTTTGCGACCCCATGAATCGCAGCACGCCAGGCCTCCCTGTCCATCACCAACTCCCGGAGTTCACTCAGACTCATGTCCATCGAGTCAGTGATGCCATCCAGCCATCTCATCCTCTGTCGTCCCCTTCTCCTCCTGCCCCCAATCCCTCCCAGCATCAGAGTCTTTTCCAATGAGTCAACTCTTCGCATGAGGTGGCCAAAGTACTGGAGTTTCAGCTTTAGCATCATTCCTTCCAAAGAAATCCCAGGGCTGATCTCCTTCAGAATGGACTGGTTGGATCTCCTTGCAGTCCAAGGGACTCTCAAGAGTCTTCTCCAACACCACAGTTCAAAAGCATCAATTCTTCGGCGCTCAGCCTTCTTCACAGTCCAACTCTCACATCCATACATGACTACTGGAAAAACCATAGCCTTGACTAGATGGACCTTTGTTGGCAAAGTAATGTCTCTGCTTTTGAATATGCTATCTAGGTTGGTCATAACTTTTCTTCCAAGGAGTAAGCATCTTTTAATTTCATGGCTGCAGTCACCATCTGCAGTGATTTTGGAGCCCCCAAAAATAAAGTCTGACACTGTTTCCACTGTTTCCCCATCTATTTCCCATGAAGTGATGGGACCAGATGCCATGATCTTAGTTTTCTGAATGTTGAGCTTTAAGCCAACTTTTTCACTCTCCTCTTTCACTTTCATCAAGAGGCTCTTTAGTTCCTCTTCACTTTCTGCCATAAGGGTGGTGTCATCTGCATATCTGAGGTTATTGATATTTCTCCCGGCAATCTTGATTCCAGCTTGTGCTTCTTCCAGCCCAGCGTTTCTCATGATGTACTCTGCATATAAGTTAAATAAGCAGGGTGACAATATACAGCCTTGACGTACTCCTTTTCCTATTTGGAACCAGTCTGTTGTTCCATGTCCAGTTCTAACTGTTGCTTCCTGACCTGCATACAGATTTCTCAAGAGGCAGGTCAGGTGGTCTGGTATTCCCATCTCTTTCAGAATTTTCCACAGTTTATTGTGATCCACACAGTCAAAGGCTTTGGCATAGTCAATAAAGCAGAAATAGATGTTTTTCTGGAACTCTCTTGCTTTTTCCATGATCCAGCGGATGTTGGCAATTTGATCTCTGGTTCCTCTGCCTTTTCTAAAACCAGCTTGAACATCTGGAAGTTCATGGTTCACGTATTGCT
>NZ_CALPCU010000057.1:0-1342 GCF_943193085.1 Vermiculatibacterium agrestimuris
GCCGCCGGACGGACCGCTCCCTTGGGAGCGCCCCTTCTTTATTTTCCTCTTGCATTTATGGAACAAATATTCTATAGTAGAGGAAAGGAGGTGGCGGCCATGACGGAACGGGTCATTCTGCACTGCGATCTGAACAGCTTCTATGCTTCGGTGGAGCTGCTTGACCACCCGGAGCTGGTGGGAAAACCGGCGGCAGTCTGCGGTGACCCGGGCAGCCGCCACGGCATCATCCTGGCCAAGAACGAGCTGGCCAAGGCCGCCGGAGTCCAGACCGCCGAGACCGTTTGGCAGGCCCGGAAGAAGTGTCCGGAGCTGGTACTTCTGAAGGCCCATCACGACAAATACCACGAATATTCCAAAAAGGTCAACGCCATCTATGACCGCTGCACCGACCTGGTAGAGCCCTTCTCCATCGACGAGAGCTGGCTGGACGTCACCGGCTCGCTGGCCCTGTTCCATACCGACGGCAAGGGCCTGGCGGACATGCTCCGGCGGCAGGTGCGAGAGGAGCTGGGCCTCACCATCTCCGTGGGGGTCTCCTTCAACAAGATCTTCGCCAAGATGGGCAGCGACTACAAAAAGCCCAACGCCACCACCGTCATCACCCGCGAAAACTACCGCGCGCTCCTCTGGCCCCTGCCGGTGCGCGACCTGATCTTTGTAGGCCGGGCGGCGGCCAAGACCCTGGGCGACTATGGCATCCGCACCATCGGCGACCTGGCCGGCACCGACCGAGAGGCCCTGTCCTCCCTCCTGGGCAAGCAGGGCCTCACCCTTCACGACTACGCCACCGGCGCCGAGCACGCCCCCGTCATCCCCGCCGGAGAGCTGCCGCCGCCAAAGTCGGTGGGCAACGGCCTCACTTTCCCCCGGAATCTGGTGGGTTGGGAGGAGCTGGGGGCCGGGGCCGCCCTCCTCTCCGACGAGGTGGCCGCCCGGCTGCGGCAGCTGGACATGAAATGCTCCACGGTGAGCATCGCCGTACGGGATCCCAACTTCAAAGACATCTCCCGGCAGAAGGGGCTCTCCGCCCCCTCCTGGCTGGCCCGGGAGATCACCCAGGCGGCCATGGAGCTGCTCCGGCAATCCTGGAACCCCAAGGCTCCAGTGCGGGCCCTCACTGTCACCGCGCAAAGCCTTCTGCCCGCCCATATGGCCGCCGAGCAGCTGGATCTGCTGACCCCTGACGCCGCGCCCCGGCGGGACAAGGTGGAAAAGCTGGAGCGGGCCATGGACGGCATCCGGGACAAGTACGGCAAGGGGGCCATCTCCACCGCCCGGCTCAAGGATGGGCCGGGAAAGTGAATCAGAAACGACGGAACGGGCGGGGCCAAATGGCCCC
>NZ_CALPCU010000058.1:0-1324 GCF_943193085.1 Vermiculatibacterium agrestimuris
CAAGGCAAAATCAAGCGTGACAAGAAGGAATCTGTCATCTTCAAAGGTGAGGATAACTCTTATTATGAGAAGATGGGTGGTGAGATCCGTTGTGTTGATGACGAACTACCATTTGAGATACCCGATGCGTGGGAATGGATGCGTCTGGAGGATTGCTGTGTCAAAGAAATTTGCCGAGGGAAATCTCCAAAATATATTGAGCAAAGTAGTACACTCGTTTTTGCTCAAAAGTGTAATACAAAGTATGCCGGCATTGATGTTGGACTGGCACTGTATCTTGATGAAAGTACCCTGAGCAAGTATTCGGATGACGAGTATATGAAGGACGAAGATATAGTCATTAACTCTACTGGGACAGGCACTTTAGGCCGAATAGGTTTTTATCGTGCTACCGACAATTGCGCTGGCCTTCCTATAGTTCCGGATTCTCATGTTACGGTTATTCGAGCTTATCGCAGTATTCATGCATTTTATCTGTATGTTTTTATGAAAGCGAATCAAGCTGAACTTGAAAAGAAGGGTGAGGGTTCCACAAACCAGAAAGAACTAAAGCCTATTACATTGAAAGAAATGTTTGTCCCTGTGCCACCAAGTTCTGAACAAGAACGAATTATCGCAGCAGTAACCACAGTATTTTCGACCATAACGGCAATAGAAAAGAGCCTCAGCTGAGGCTCTTTTTTATGTTCTCAATCATTGTGAATATGGATTTCAGTTCGCAAACGATCGTTTCCTGCTCTTCAATTGGCGGTACTGGGTAGAGCCAGTTCTCGATATTTTCTTTGCTTATTGATGGAGAATTATCACCTTTCATGTATTGGTTTAGACCGTCAACAATGTATCTTGATATCATCAGAAAGAACATGAATTCAGGAAGTAATACACCGCTGGAATTGCATACATAGAAACCAGTTGATGCGATACAACGACTATGCTTCTCCTCGACAAGTGCAATGTTTTCAAGATATGGCCTGACCAGCGAAAACAAAACACTTCCATTTTTTACAGCACGGCTTGCTCGGCTTGGAGCACCGGACACGGGGAGATGTTTTGCTTCCTTGATGCGATGGAGTTGATTGTCAATGGCATCAATGTCGATGTAGTCGAAAAAATCACCGTGGGGCTTTATGCTTTCCATACCGTCAAAGCAGGAGTGTCCTCTGCACCATACCCAGCCTTCCGGTAATTCAAAAGGAATCTCATCATCGATAATTTCGACCTTACTTCCCATCTTCTCATAATAAGAGTTATCCTCACCTTTGAAGATGACAGATTCCTTCTTGTCACGCTTGATTTTGCCTTGCTTGATGAGCTCTTCTTTCTC
>NZ_CALPCU010000059.1:0-1148 GCF_943193085.1 Vermiculatibacterium agrestimuris
GTGGGCGGCACCCAGGCGCCGGTGACGGTGGATCTGGGGCAGCTGACCGATCTGACGGCGGGCACCACGGTGCGCACCGCCATTGCGCCGCTCAATCCCAACGCCCAGGTGGCGGGCGTGGTGGCCACGGTGAACGGTTCGTCGGTGAACCTGACGGACAGCGGAAGCAACGTGTATGACTACATCATGGGCAGCGCGGATGTGGACATCTACGTGGTCATCCAGAACAAGAACGATCCTCTGGGCGATATGTACATCGCCACGGTCTATAAGGACGATCCGGACAACAAGCCCGGGAACAAGGCGGAGGTCATTGTAAACGAGGATGTGAGCCCCATCCCCCATGACAAGGTGTGGACGGGCGCTTATGAGACCAACGTGATCCGGGTGGAGGTGGAGACCGAGCCCGGGTACTATGCCATCGTGACGGCGAAGGAGGTGCCCGGCGGGGCGGATGTGCCGGTGGTGCAGTGGGCCACCCAGGGCACCAGCACCGACCCGGCAAAGAGCCAGTTCTATATGCCGGCCAGCGATGTGGACGTGACGGTGACCTTCACCACGGAGAAGCCGGCCAGCGGCAATCTGCGGCTGAGCATTGACGGCGCGACGGACAACAGGGCGGCCAACAGCGCCACCCTGGCTACAGCGGCCAACAGCGTGACGGTGAGCGGGGACGAAGCTCCGACACTGACCAAGCCCTTCCCCACGGGACAGGTGGATCCGGGGGAGACGCTGACATTGACTACAACTGCCGACACTGCCAATTACTACGCGGTGAAGGAAGCGAAGATGCAGATCACGGTGCCGGTGGGCGGCGGTGCGTCGGCGATGACGGTGACGGTGGCGGTGCCCCTGACGGATGGGGTATCTCTGCCGCTGCTGAGCATGCCTTTGGGAGACGCGGAGGTCATCGTGACGTATGAAAGCGGCGTGAAGCAGACGCCGCGGCCTTACGATCCCATCCATTCCACGGCCTACAACGGGGCCAACTACCCCAGCACAGTGGCGGACAAGAGCCAGACCCATCAGGAGGGCTGGCTGTTGGCCGTGCCCACCGGGGCGGATTCCTTCCACCTGGTGGTGCCCACCCTGCATGACATGAGCGGCGATCCGGCGGCGGACACGCTCTACCATGCGGGCTATGATCC